>NZ_JBHVXZ010000010.1:0-135730 GCF_042881395.1 Amycolatopsis sp. NPDC058278
AGAGCGGCAGCCGGGAGTGCCCTTGGCTCGAGCGGCGGCCGGTGCCCCGAGCTTTCGGTGACTTTCGGCGAGTCCCGAGGGACATTGGCCCCTAAGCCGGGGGCCGCGCCCCGCGCGAGGGTGGAAACATGAGAATCCTCGTGACGGTGGCCAGCCGGCATGGCGCCACCAGGGAAATCGCCGAGAACATCGCCACCGCGGCCGGCACGGCGCTGATCGACGCCGGCGTGCAGTCACGGACAGAGACCCGCGACGCAAGCCTGGTGACGTCAGTCGACGGCTTCGACGCCGTGATCCTCGGTTCCGCTGTCTACATGGGACACTGGCTCGAGGCAGCCGCGAAGCTCGCCGAGACCTTCGTGGACGAACTCCGCGGGCTGCCGGTCTGGGTGTTCTCCAGCGGCCCCGTCGGCGAGCGGGACCAGCAAGCCGACGAGCCGGCCGGCGTCGCCGACGTGGTGATGCGGCTCGGGGCCCGCGAGCACCGGCTGTTCGGCGGCAAGATCGACCACCACGCCCTGCACCTCCCGGAGCGGGCCATGGTCGCCGCGTTGCGGGTCGAGGACGGCGACTACCGCGACTGGCCGTCGATCCGGGCCTGGGGCCGCGAGATCGGCTCGGCCCTCGCGGTGACCGAGGTTGCCGGGAGCCGGTCGTGACGACGCCACGCAGCTATCCCGTCCGGGTCGAAGCCACCCTGGACGAGCCGCTGTCGCGCGGACTGTGGCTGGTCAAGTGGCTCCTCGCCGTCCCGCACTACGTCGTGCTGGCGTTCTTGTGGTTCGCCTACCCGTTCGTCACCATCGCGGCGTTCTTCGCGATCCTGGTGACCGGTCGCTACCCGCGCCCGCTCTTCGCGTTCACCTCCGGTGTGCTGCGCTGGAGCTGGCGGGTCCAGTACTACTCCTACGCGGCGCTCGGCACCGACCGGTACCCGCCGTTCACCTTCGCCGACGTCCCGGATTACCCGGCCCGGCTCGACATCGCCTATCCAGAGCGGCTTTCGCGTGGCCTGGTGCTCGTGAAGTGGTGGTTGCTGGCCCTCCCGCACCTCGTGATCGTGGGCCTGTTCGCCGGCGGCGGCAGCTGGCTGCTGTTCGGCAACGGCAGCGACGACGGCTTCGACTGGGCGGCCGGTGGTCTCGTCGGCGTGCTGGTGCTGGTCGCCGGGGTGGTGCTGCTGTTCACCGGCCGCTACCCGCGGCCGATCTTCGACTTCGTGCTCGGGATGGACCGCTGGGTCCTGCGGGTCGCGGCCTACGTGTCGCTGATGACCGACGAGTACCCGCCGTTCCGCCTGGACATAGGCGGCACGGAAGCCGACGCCGAACCGCCGCACCCGCAGCCGTCTCCGGCGCGGGCGGCCACCTGGACCGGCGGGCGGATCGTCGCCGCGGTGTCCGGCGCGGTCCTGCTGCTCGGTGCGATGGGCCTGCTGACCGGCGGTGGCACGCTCCTGTGGGCCGACCGTACGCAGCGCGACGCCGACGGCTATCTCTCCGGCGCCACGACGCTGACGTCGGACAGCTACGCGATCCTGACCGACCCGGTGCGGATATCCGGCGCGCCGGACGTCGTCGCGGCTGTCGGGGACGTCAGGGTCCGCGCGACCGCTACCGACGGCCACCCGCTCTTCGTGGGCATCGGTAGCGCCGAAGACGTCGCCGGCTACCTGGCCGCGACCGGGTACACGACCTTGGGCAGCGTGGCCGACAACCGCTCCGGTGACCGAGTGCACCCCGGCGGTGCGCCGGCCACCCCGCCCGGTGGCGCCGGGGTGTGGACGGCGACCGCGTCCGGCTCAGGCACCCAAGCCGTCTCCTGGCCGGTGCGTGACGGGCAGTGGACCGCCGTCGTGATGAACGCCGACGGCTCACGCGGGATCTCCGTGCGCGCCGAGGCCGGGGCGACCGCGCCCGCGATCGGCTGGATCGCCCTCGGCCTGCTGCTCGCCGGTGCCGTTCTGCTGGCCGGTGGCGCCCTGCTCATCGGGCTCGCCGCCCATCGTGCCCACCACGCCGGGCCGCCGATCACCCCGGTCCCGCCCGATCTGCCGAGCCACGTCTGATCCGTCCGCCGTGGCCGTTGGAGGAAACCATGCACGGATTCATCGACGGCGCGATCGTCGCCGGGATCGACGGTTCGGCCTCGGCGGTGCAGGCAGCCGTCTGGGCCGGCACCGAGGCCCGCCGCCGGGGCCGCCCGCTGCGGTTGGTGCAGGTTTACACCCTGCCGAACGTGTGCGCTCCGATCGCGTTCGGATCACTGGACGAGGTGCGGGAAGGCCTGGCGAAACGGGCCGAAGAATGGCTCGCCGACGCGCGGGCCGCGGTACTCGCCGAGCACCCGGACGTCGAGATCACCACGGCCGCTCGGGAATGGAGCCCGGTCACCGCGCTGATCCAGGAGTCGCAGCACGCCGAGCTGGTCGTGCTGGGGTCGCGCGGGCTCGGCGGCTTCACCGGTCTGCTCGTCGGCTCGACCGCCGTGTCGGTGGTGGCGCACGCCCACTGCCCGATCGTCGTGGTCCGGGGCCGGACACTGCACAGTCCGCCTCCGGTCACCGGTCCGGTGCTCGTCGGCGCCGACGGCTCACCTGACAGTGAAGCTGCGTTGGCGTTCGCCTGCGAGGAGGCGCAGGTGCGGGGAACCGGGCTGACCGTCGTGCACGCCTGGAACGACACCCTCGCCGACGGCGTGCCGCGACTCCGTCCGCTCCAGGTGGACGCGGCCGGCATCGATCGCGCCGAACGCGCGAAGCTCGCCGAGCAGGTGGCCGGCTGGCAGGAGAAGTACCCGGACGTCCCGATCGAGCTCGACGTCGCTCGCGGGCGGCCGGTGCGCACGCTGCTGGAGCGTGGGGAAGACGCTCAGCTCATCGTGGTCGGCTGCCGCGGTCTCGGTGGATTCACCGGCATGATGCTGGGCTCGACGAGCCAGGCGCTCATCGTGCACTCGCCGTGCCCGGTGGCCGTGGTGCGACCCCAGCTGGACGCAGCTGGTCGAAGGGACGTAAGTCCTCGCGACCGGTGACCGACGCCGGCTGTGCCCGAGGTGCCGCCTTCCTAGGCTGGGAAGGGACTTGAAAGGCAGGACCCCCCCGATGCGAGCACGCGACCTGATGACCGCACCGGTGATCACCGTGCACCCGTGGACGTCCGCCAAGGAAGCGGCCGAGCTGCTGTCCACGCACGGCTTCACCGCCCTTCCCGCGGTCGATGACGACGAGCGCCTGGTCGGCATCGTCACGCGCGGCGGCAGCGGCCGCTGGAAGATCGACGTGCGCGACGGCCATGCCCACATTCTCGACCAGTTCGACGACGATTCCGACCGGCACGTCGCCCAGCTGCAGGCGCTCGCCGTGCCCGGCGTCGTCGCCGCAGACACCGCTTACGCGGGTGAGGAGCAGAACCGATGAGCACCACCGACCCGAGGATCACCGTGGGCGTGGACGGCTCCGCCGGTTCCTCGGCCGCCGTCGCCTGGGCCGCCCGGATCGCTTCCCTGCGGCACCTGCAGCTCAAGATCGTGTACGGAAGGCAGCCGACCGGCCTGTACGGCGGCGGCCTGTCCGGTCTCACCGTGCTGGTCGACGCGATTCAGGCCGACGGCGAGCGGATCATCGCCGACGCCCGCAGCATCGCCGCATCCGTCGACAAGAACCTCGTCATCACGACGGAACTGCCCAACGATCCGCCCGTGCCGATGCTGATCGACGAGTCCCGGCACGCCCGGATGCTCGTGGTCGGCCGCAGCGGCGCCGGCGGGTTCACCGGGATGGTGGTCGGCGGGACCACGGCCACGGTCGCGAGCCACGCACACGGCCCGGTCGCCGTGATCCGCGGCCGGCAGGCCACCACGATGGTCCCCGACTCGGGCCCGGTCGTGGCCGGCATCGACGGCAGCCCCAACAGCGAACCGGCGATCGGCGTCGCGTTCGAGGAGGCTTCGTTGCGCGGCGTGCCGCTGGTCGCCGTGCACGCCTGGAACGACGTCACCTACGAGGACACCCACGGCACCGCCCGGATCCTCACCCAGCCCGACACCCTCGAAGAGGCGGAACAGCGGCTGCTCGCCGAGCGGCTCGCGGGCTGGCAGGAGAAATACCCCGAGGTCGAGATCCGTCCCCTGCTCGTGCGCGACCGACCCCGGCACGCGCTGCTCGAGGCGAGCGAGACCGCGCAACTGGTGGTCGTCGGCAGCCACGGCCGCGGCGGCTTCACCGGCATGCTCCTCGGCTCGACCAGCCAAGCGCTGGTCCAGCACGCCGGCTGCCCGGTGCTCGTCGTCCGCCCGGAGCGGACGAAGTGACCGCGCTCGACGCCCGGCCCGCGGTGCTCGGCAGCACCGAGCTGGCCCAGGTGGACGAGGTGGGGCACGACCTGCGCGAGAGTCTTCGTCCTTTGCGGACGTAACCGGTCGAAGGGACGTTGGTCCTCGCGTCCGGTGACCGACGCCGGCTGTGCCCGAGATGCCGCCTTCCTAGGCTGAGAGGACCTTCAGTGCGGGACTGTGAGCTCGGCTTCGCCCGCGCGGCCGAGCACCTTCTGCTGCTCAGGGCGCGTACAGTTCCGAACCGACGTTGTTGCCCGAGATCCCGGTGCCGCGCCAGCCGACCGTGTCATGCTGCGCCCGAGGGAGCCTCGCCATGGAAACCCACCTCCCGTCTTCGACACCTCCGAGCGTGGTGAACCACCACACGAGGTCGGCGACGCGGCGCGCCGTTCGGTCCCTCGGGGCCTCGTCCACCGAACTCGCCTGGGAAAACGAGGGTGGTCACCTCCGCAACGAGGACGCCTGGTACCGGTCCGGCCGATCCGCCTCCGAGGAGCCACCCCCGGCCGCGGTGACCGGTTCCGTCCCCCGGCCGTCGGCCGGTTTCCGAGACGAGCTCTCGAAGAAGGACCACGATGTCGTCGACGCGTCGTGGGCGGGGGCGGTCCCGCAGAGTTACGGGGTGGCGCCGCGGGTCCGCGTCGGGCGGGACAGATGGTTCAACCTGCTGTGGCTGCTGCCGGTCGGTTTTGTGCTGCTGATCGCGGCCGTGGCTATCGCGAAGGGGTTGCGGGAGTTGCCCGCGGTGGCCGGGTTCGTGGCCGCGCATCCCGGCACTGTCGTCCCGGCGGGTGCCGAGGACACCGCAGGTTCACCAGGGTGGGTGGGATGGCAGCACTTCTTCAACATGCTGCTGCTGATCCCCATCATCCGGTCCGGGCTGACGATCATCGCCGATCACCCCCGCTTCTACTGGACCCGCCACTCGACCCCCGGCCGGGACTGGTTCCGGGTGCAGAAGCCGGTGCCGGCCGACCCGCTGTGGACCGCGAAGCAGGATTCCATCACGTTGCCCGACGGGGTCGGGCTCCCCGGGCGACGCCACTCGATCGGGTTGGCGCGGTGGTGGCATCTGGGCGTCAACACGTTGTGGCTGGGAAACGGGCTGATCTTTTACATCCTGGTCTTCACGACCGGGCACTGGACGCGGCTGGTCCCGGCCAGCTGGGACGTGTTCCCCAACGCGCTGTCGGCGATGATCCAGTACCTGTCACTGGACTGGCCGGCCGGCCACGACTGGCTGGCCTACAACAGCCTGCAGCTCATCGCCTACTTCGTCACCGTGTTCGTCGCGGCCCCCCTCGCGTTCATCACCGGCCTGGGTATGTCGCCGGCCCTGTCGACGAAGTTCCGGCGGATCAGCAGCGTGTTCAGCATCCAGGCCGCACGCTCACTGCATTTCCTGGTGTTGACCTGGTTCCTGGTGTTCATCGTGGCGCACGTGACTCTCGTGGTGACCACGGACGTGCGGCGCAACTTCAACATGATGTATGCCAACCGCGACGGCGACAGCTGGCACGGGTTCTGGGTCTTCGCGGCGTCGTTGGTGGTGCTGATCGTGGTGTGGGTCGCGGCGACCCCGGTCACCTACCGCCACCCGCGGACGGTGCAGCGAGTCGGGTACGCCCTCATCGGGCCGGTCCAGCGGCTCTTCGAGCACCTCGACGCGAAGCCCGGCCAGTACACCGAGAAGGACATCTCCCCGTACCTGTGGCACAACGGCAAGTACCCGGCCACCCCGGAATACGCCGATCTGCTCGAACACGACTTCGCCGGTTACCGCTTGCGTGTCTCCGGTCTGGTCGAGCACCCGGTGGAATTGGACCTGGCGCAGCTGCGGGCCTTGCCCCACCACGAGCAGATCACCCAGCACTTCTGCATCCAGGGCTGGTCCGGGGTGGCCAAGTGGGGAGGGGTGTCGATGCAGACCATCGTCAACCTCGTCCAGCCGAAACCGGAAGCACACTGGGTCGTGTTCTATTCCTTCGCCGAAGGCCCTGACGGTGGTGTCTATTACGACGCGCACCCCATCGAGCAGATGGGCTACCACCTCACGATGCTGGCCTACGACATGAACGGCGATTCCCTGCCCTACGGCCACGGGGCCCCGCTGCGGCTGCGCAACGAGGTCCAGCTCGGGTTCAAGCACGTCAAATGGATCAAGGGGGTGGAGTTCGTCGAGGACTTCGCCGAGATCGGCGGCGGCGAGGGCGGGTACAACAACGACCACGAGTTCTTCGGCTACCGCCAGTCCATCTAGCCCGGCCGGACGGTGTCCGCCGTCCGGAACCCGACCTGAGAACGGTGCGAACATGCAGAAGTCGTCGTTGACAGCGCTGGCCCGCGAACAGCTGAAGATCGCCGCGCAAGCCTCGAGCGGGCGCAGCGCGCGCACCGTCTACGGCGGCCACGAGCATGTCCTGCGGCAAACCTTGATCGCGCTGATCGCCGGCCACGGCCTCGACGAGCACGAGAACCCCGGAGAGGCCACCGTGCACGTGCTCCACGGGCGGGTACGGCTCGTCGCCGCCGATGTCGAGTGGGAAGGCTCGCCGGGCGACCTGCTCATCGTGCCGCCGGACCGCCATTCCCTCGACGCCATCGAGGACTCCGCGGTCCTGCTCACCGTGGGAGCGCACCGGTGAGGCCGCACTACGCCGGCCGGCGATCACCGATCCCGGCGAGGCCGTGAACGGGACGTTCGGCACTCGGCAGAGGACTTTGGTCATCTCCGCGTGGGGCCTGGGGGTCGTACGCTGATTCCCGTCGTGTCTTCCCGTCACAGGAGGTCGGAGATGCTCCGGGTCTTTCTCGTCGACGACCACGAGGTCGTCCGCCGCGGTGTCGCCGACCTGCTCGACGAGGACGACGAGCTGACCGTCATCGGGCAGGCCGGCAGCGTCTCGCAGGCGCTGGCGCGCATTCCCGCGCTCAACCCCGACGTCGCGGTGCTGGACGTCCGGCTGCCCGACGGCAACGGCGTCGAACTGGCCCGCGAGCTGCGCTCCAGGCTGCCGGAGCTCAAGTGCCTCATGCTCACCTCCTACACCGATGAGCAGGCGATGCTCGACGCGGTGATGGCCGGCGCCAGCGGGTTCGTCATCAAGGACATCAAGGGCATGGACCTGGTCTCGGCGGTGCGAGAGGTCGGCGCGGGCAAGTCCCTGCTCGACGCGCGCGCGACGGCCGCGTTGATGGCCAAGCTGCGCGACAGCCAGACGAAGAAAGGCCCGTTGTCCGACCTGTCGGACCAGGAGCGGAAGCTGCTGGAGCTGATCGGCGAAGGCCTGACCAACCGGCAGATTTCCGAGCGGATGTTCCTGGCCGAGAAGACCGTCAAGAACTACGTCTCGCGACTGCTGACCAAGCTGGGCATGGAGCGCCGCACGCAGGCCGCCGTCCTCGCCACCGAGCTGCGCCAGCACGGGAGCTAGGCACTGAGCCGGTCCGGCTTCAGCAGGACCTCGTCCAGAGAACGGCGCGGCGTCCACGGCACCGGTGTCCCGCGGCCCAAGCGCAGCACGACCTGCGGCCAGAGCCCGCCGCCCAGGAGGGTGCGCAGCTGCACCCGTACCGCGGGGACCTCGACCGGCTGCGAGATGAACGACGCGTCGAACCCGGCGGCGGTGGCCGTCAGCAGGACCCGCTGCATCGCCTGACCGGCCCTGATCCGGTCGGCCTGTTTGTCGTCGAAGGAGCCGAGGACCACGACCAGCGGATCGGAGTCGTCGACCAGGCCCCGCCGTGGTGAGCCGGAGTTTCCCAGGATCCACTCTTCCGGAGGCATCGCGCCGGCGGCGTGTTCGGGGACGCCGTCGCGGCTGTCCCGGGGGCGAGTGGTCCAGTGTCGCCACTCGGCCAGGAACGCGGGATCGGCCACCTGAGCGTGGTGGCCCTGGTGTACCAGGTCGCGCAGCCGGTCCAGCTGGTTCGCGTCCAGCCGGGGCAGCCAGGCCTGCTCGGCCTCGGCGGCGTGGCGCAGCTCGGCGACGACCGTGTCCGGTATCACGGCTGCCTCGAACGGGGTGCGGTTCGTGTGGCGCCGCGGGACCGCGTCGGCCAGCCGGACGAGCCGCCGGTCGGGCTTGCGGGCCGCGAACGGCCGGACCACCGCGAGCAGCGTCGGGGTGTCGCGCCGGGGCAGCAGCGTGGTGGCCGGGTGCGCGCCCAGCGCGTGGATCGCGGTGCGCAGGTTGAACAACGCGGCCCCGCAAGAGAGCAGCAGTTCCCGCTGGCCGGCGTCGGCCACCGGCAAAGCGCGGTCCGGATCGGCGTACAGCTCGATCCCCGCGGTCGTACAGCGGAACCGCCAGGGCTGCGTGTTGCGCGTCGACGGCGCGAGCACCGCCGCCCCGAGCACGGACTTCACCTGATCGGGATCCAGGAGCCCGATCGAGGTGATGGGTGGTGTCATGGTTCCCTCTCGGTGCCGTCGGGCGGCACACTGTGGTTCCGGACAGCTTCCAGTGACGGTCTCTCGTGCCACCGGACGGTGGAAAGGGGAAAAAGTCACCAGCGGTGAGGCTGGAGTGGACAAGGTGAAGGTCGTGGTCACGGTGTCGGTCAACGAATCCGGACAGCAGCCGGACTACGGCTCCCGGCAGACGGCCGGGACGCTCTCCGGACTGCGGCTGCGCGAGGTCCTGCGCGACCTGCAGGATCGGATCGAGCTGCTGATCGGCACCCGCGACAAGATGGACGGCCTGCTGGATGCGGTGCTGGCCGTCGCGTCCGGGCTGGAGCTGGACGCCACATTGCGGCGCATCGTGCAGGCCGCGATCGAGCTCGGCGAGGCGAAGTACGGTGCGCTGGGCGTGCTCGCCGAGGACGGCTCCCTGTCCGAGTTCATCTACTTCGGGATCGACGACGAGACCCGCCGGCTGATCGGTCACCTGCCCGCGGGGCACGGTGTGCTCGGCGTGGTCATCGAAGAAGCGAAACCGTTGCGGCTCGAAGAGATCTCGGCCCATGCGGCGTCCGCCGGGTTCCCGGCACACCACCCGCCGATGCACTCGTTCCTCGGCGTGCCGGTCCGGGTGCGTGACGAGGTGTTCGGCCGGCTGTACCTGACCGAGAAGAAGAACGGCGAGCCGTTCACCGACGACGACGAGGTCGTCGTGCAGGCACTGGCCGCTGCGGCCGGGATCGCGATCGAGAACGCACACCTCTACAAACAGGCGCAGGTGCGGCAGCAGTGGCTGGCCGCGACCAGCGAGGTGACGACCGAACTGCTCGGCGGCACCGACCCGGCCGAAGCGCTCAACACCATCGCGAGCCGGGCCCTGGAGCTGACCGGCTCCGACGTCACGATGCTCGCCTTGCCGAACTTCGGCCGGCTCGACGTCGACGAAGACTGGGGCAACGACGTCGACGACCTCACCGTCACCGTCTGCGCCGGGGCGCGGGCGGCCGAGCTGTCAGGTCTGCACATCGACCTCGACGGCAGCCTGCCCGGCGCGGTGTACCGGGACCGGACGCCGCGCAGCGTCCCCGAACTCGCCCTCGGCGACTACCGCTTCGGGCCGGCACTGGTCGTTCCGCTGCGGGCCGGTGACCGCACGAGCGGCGTGCTCATCACGTTCCGGGAGACGGGTGCGCCGTCGTTCGGTGCCACTCAGCTGTCGGTCGTCGCGTCGTTCGCCGACCAAGCCGCGCTGGCCCTGCAGCTGGCGGCGCAGCAGCGCGCCGCCCGCGAGCTGGACGTGCTCGGCGACCGCGACCGGATCGCCCGCGACCTGCACGACCACGTCATCCAGCGGCTGTTCGCGGTGGGCCTGTCGATGCAGAGCACGCAGCGGCGGACGAAGTCGCCGGAGCTGCAGAAGCGGCTCGGGGACAGCATCGAGCAGATGCACGAGATCGTGCAGGAGATCCGCACGGCCATCTTCGACCTGCACGGCGGCGCGGCGGGGGCGACCGGGCTGCGGCTGCGCCACCGGCTGCACGACGCGATCGCCGAGCTCACCGACGACGCGCCGATGCACCCGACGGTCAGCATGTCCGGCACGCTCGACATGCTGCCCGTGCAGCTGGCCGAGCACGTGGAAGCGGTGGTGCGCGAGGCGGTCAGCAACGTCGTCCGGCACGCGGAAGCCTCGACGTTGTCGGTGTCGGTCGCGGTCAAGGACGACGTGCTGCGCATCGTGGTGATCGACGACGGCAAGGGAATCCTCGCCGACGTCCCGCCGAGCGGGCTCGGCAACCTGCGCGAACGCGCGAAAGCCGTGGGCGGGCAGTTCACCCTCGAACCTGGGCCCGAGGGTGGCGTGAAGCTGGAGTGGTCGGCGCCGCTCGGCTGACCGCGCAGGTGCCTCACCGACGGGTGTAAACGGGCACTTCGGTGACGAAGGTCCTCGGAGTTCGGGTAGTCCGGCCGCGTCGCGGTACCCCCTTTCCGAGGTCTCCTTGACAGGCGACGCCAGACGGCCCGTTGCCGTTGCGCGCCCCCTGTGCCCGAGGAGTGACAGCATGAGTGTGGACGTGGGCTCCAGGGCCCTGCTCGCGGACGGCGACGTGGTGCTCGTGCGCCCGTTGCACCCGGCCGACACCGCCGAGGTGCTCGGCCTGCACACCCGGCTCACCCAGCAGGACACCTACTTCCGGTTCTTCGGCGCCCGGCCGTCCCGATTGGACGACCTGGCGGCGCAGATCGCCGGCGATCCCGGCCCAGGGCACTACGCCGTGGGCTGCTACCTGCGCAGCGACCTCCTCGGCGTAGCGAACTATGAAGTCCTGGAGAACTCCACCGACGCGGAAGTCGCGCTCGTCGTCGACGCGGCCGCACGCACTCAGGGCGTCGCGACCCTGCTGATGGAACACCTCGTCTCCCACGCCCGGAAAACCGGCCTGAAGCGCTTCGTCGCCGAGGTGCTCGCCGAGAACGCCAAGATCATCCACGTCTTCGCCGATCTCGGCCTGCGGTTCGAGGCGAGCGTCGAGGGCCCCGAGCGGGAAGTCGTGATGATCCTCGAGGAGGATGCCACCTACCTGGACGCCGTGCTGAAGCGCGACTCCGTCGCCGACGCGGCCAGCCTGGCCCACGTCCTCAAGCCCGCCTCGATCGCCTTGATCGGCGCGGGACGGCGGCCCGGTTCGGTGGGGCACGCGGTTCTGGCCAACCTGCTCGCCGCCGGCTACCCGGGACACGTCGAGGTGGTGAACCCGCACGCCGGCGAGATCCTCGGCGTGCCGTCCGTGGCGAGTGTCGCCGAGCTGTCCCGGACACCCGAACTCGCCGTGGTCTGCCTGCCCGCCGCGGCCGCCGCCGACGCCGTCGAGGCTTGTGGCGAGCGGGGCGTGCGTGCCGTGCTCGTGATCTCCTCCGGCCTGACCGGGACCCCGGCGGGGACGCGGGTCCGCGAAGCCGTCGGCCGCTACGGCATGCGGCTGGTCGGCCCGAACTGCCTCGGCGTCGTCTCCACCGACCCGGTCTGCCCGCTGAACCTGACTTTCCTGGCCGGGCCGGTGAAGCCCGGCAACGTCGGCGTGGTCACCCAGTCCGGCGGTGTGGGGATCGCGCTCGCGGAGTCGCTGAACGACCTCGGCCTCGGCCTGTCGAGCCTGGTCTCGACCGGCGACAAGTACGACGTCAGCGGCAACGACCTGCTCATGTGGTGGACCGCCGACCGCCGCACGGAGCTGGCCGTGCTCTACCTCGAATCGTTCGGCAACCCCCGCAAGTTCAGCCGGTTGGCCCGGCAGCTGGCCCGCACCCGCCCCGTGCTCGCGGTCCGCTCCGGCAGTGGCGACACCGCTCAGCGCGCGGCCGCCTCGCACACGGCCGCCGCCGCGACCCCGGCCGTCACCCGGGACGCGCTGTTCGAGCAGGCCGGGATCATCGCCGTCGACACCGTCGCCGAGCTGGTCGACGTCATCGCCGGGCTGTCCTGGCAGCTGCTGCCGGGCGGTCCGCGCGTGGCCGTGGTCAGCAACGCCGGCGGCGCCGGGGTGCTGGCCGCCGACGCCTGCGAGCGCGAAGGCCTGGTGATGGCGGAGCTGTCCGCCGACACCCGGGAGCGGCTCGCCAAGCTCCTGCCGCCCGAAGCCGCGGTGCGGAACCCGGTCGACACGACCGCGGCCGTCCCCGCCGAGCTGTTCGCCGACGCGCTGCGCGCAGTGCTCGCCGACGACGGTGTCGACGCGGTGATCGCCGCGACCGTCCCCACCGCCGTCGGCGATCCCGGGACGTCGCTCGCCGCCGTGCTCCCGCCCGAGTACAAGACCGTTTTCGCGGTCCGGCCCGGGCAGCGCGCCCGCGTCGCCCCGCTGGTGCCCGGCACCGGGGTGACCGCTTGCTACGACGACCCGGCCGCGGCCGCCGCGGTGCTGGCCCGGCTCGTCCGCTACGAGCAGTGGCTGAACCGGCCCGAGACCGCCGGATCCTTGACCCCGCTGGAGGATCCCGAGGCGCTGCGCGCGTTCGCCGCCGGACGCGAAGGCTGGCTGCCGCCGGCGGACGCCGTCGAACTGCTGCGCCTGGCCGACATCCCGATGGTGGAGACCACCTACGTCGAGGCCGGCGACTCGATGGACGCCGCGGCCGCCGGCCTGGGCTCGCCGGTCGTGCTCAAGGCCGACGCCGAGGGGCTGCTGCACAAGTCCGCGGGCGGGGGCGTGCTGCTGAACGTGCACACCGACAGCCTTCGTGACGCGTTCCGTACCCTGCGGTCCCGCTTCGGCTCCGCCCTGCGCGGGGTCACCGTCCAGCCGATGGCCGAACCCGGCCGGGAGGTGCTGGTCGGTGTGCGGTCGGACCCGGTGTTCGGGCCCCTGGTCGTGTTCGGCCTCGGCGGTGTCGACACCGACCTGATCGCCGACCACGCCGCCAGGCCGGCCCCGCTCACCGGGGCCGACGCCGACCTGCTGCTCGACGGCCTCCGCTCGGCGAAGGCGCTCTGGTCGGGGCCGCTCGACCGGGTGGCCGTACGTGAGTTGCTGCTGAAGGTCAGCAGGCTCGCCGAGCTCGTCCCCGAACTCGCCGAGCTGGACCTCAACCCGGTGCGGGTCAGTTCCGAGAGCTGCGTGGCGCTCGACGTCCGTGCCCGGTTCGAACGCCCCGCGCTCACCGATCCGTTCCTGCGCCGGTTGCGGGACTGAGACACCGGAGGATTGCCGTGCGTGTGCTGACCCTGAACCCGGGCTCGTCGAGCATGAAGGTCTCGCTGGTCGCCGACGGCACCGCGGTCGGCTGGACCGCGTGGGACCTGGCCGACCCCGGCGCGGTCGCCCAGGCGATCCGCCGCTGGTCCGATGTGGACGCGATCGCCGTCCGCTTCGTCCACGGTGGGGCGCAGAAGGCGCCGGCGCCGGTCGACGACGCGCTGCTGGCGAGCCTCGAACGCCTCACCTCCCTCGCGCCGAACCACCAGCCGCTGTCGCTGGAGGTGACGCGGGAGGTGCGCCGGTCGCTGCCGGACGTCCCGGTGGTGGCCTGCTTCGACACCGCCTTCCACGCCCGGATGCCGGAGGCCGCCGCGCGGTACCCGCTACCGCGGGCGTGGACCGAGCACAACCGCTTGCGCCGCTACGGTTTCCACGGCCTGTCCTGCCAGCACGCGCTGCGCCGCACCGCGGAGCTGCTCGGCCGGGAGCGGTCCGAGCTGCAGCTGATTTGCGCGCACGTCGGCGCGGGAGTGTCGGTGACCGCGATCCGCGACGGCCACGGCGTCGACACCAGCATGGGCTTCACGCCGCTGGAAGGCGCGATGATGGCGACCCGGTCCGGCTCGGTCGACCCGGGCCTGCTGCTGCACGTGATGCGGACGGCGCCGATGAGCGCGGCCGAGATGTCCGACGCGCTGTTCCACCGCTCCGGGCTGGCCGGGATGACCGGCACCGACGGCGACCTGCGCCGGGTACTGGCCGCCGCGGCCCGCGGCGAACAGGACGCCGAGGTCGCCCTCGACGTCTACCGGCACCGGCTGCGGCGTGAGATCGGCGCGGCCGCGTCCAGCCTGTCGAGGCTGGACGCGGTGGTCTTCACCGGCGGGGTCGCCGAGCATCAGCCGGAGGTGGTCACCGCCGTCCTCGACGGGCTCGGGGTGCTCGGCCTGCGTACCGGCGACGTCCCGCACACCGACCCGGAACCCCCGAACGACCGGATCGTCACCGCGGCGGACTCGCGGGTGCCCGCCCTGATCGTCCTGCCCCGGGAGGACCTCGAACTCGCGCGCGGCGCCGAAGAAGTGCTCGCCCGGCTGGCCGTGAGGTGAGCCATGCGGGCCCGACCGAGCGAAGCGACCTTCGCAGATCACATGGCGATCGTGCGCGCTGGAGACACCTCGGCGCGAGTGGATGACAACACCGGGTTCCACTGGGACCGGTCGTCACGAATGGTGCTCGCCGACGCGCTGGTGCGACTCGGCCCGAATCGCTGCGGCACGGAGATCCGGCCGGACGAGGTCCTGCTGACCGAGCCGCCCACCCGGCGCGAGCGGGTGGGCGCGGCTCTCCTCGAGTGCGGTGCGGCGCTGTCGACGATCTGGACCGTTGTGCGGGTTCTGGGCCGCGAACCACTGGTGACCTTCCCGGGCGATCCGGCCCCTCCCGACGTGGCGGCTGTCGTCCGGGCCGGCGACGCGCGCGGCACGTCCAGCGGCGAGTGGGCGCGCTACGCGGCACTGCGCAAGCTCGGCGAACCCGATCGCGGAACGGTGCAGCGACCGGTCAGCCTCGCCGTGCTGGGCGCGCTGGCCGCGGACGACTTCTGGCCGGACACGACCGTCCGCATCGTCCGCCCGGACTGGGTCTCGACGCTCGAGCACCTCGGCGCCGACGTCACCGGGGACTCGTCGTTGCTGATCACCACGCCCGAAGACAGCCGCCGCCACCGCGTCCTGGCCGGCGCCGCACTGCACGCGACCCGCCTCGCCGCGGCGAGCCGTGGCTTCTCCTCGCGGGTCCTGCCGATGCGGTCGCCCGCCGAGCGAACCCACCACGTCGAGAAGTCACCGCTGCCCGGCATCCCGCAGGCCGTGCTCCTGGTCGGCTTCGCCACCCCGAAACGAAGGAACCCCCGACGATGACCACCCACCTGAAGCCGAAGCCGGACACCGGGGAATCCCCGGCGATCGACGCCCGTGAGCCCGTCGCCCGCCTGCTGCGGGACCTGCGCACCGGCGTCACCGGCCTGACCGCCCGCGAAGCCGCCCGGCGGCTCCAGGTGAGCGGCCCCAACGCGCTGCCGTCCCACCGCGGCGCGAGCTGGCCGCTGGCGCTGCTGCGGCAGCTGATTCACCCGCTCGCGCTGCTGCTGTGGGTCGCGGCGGGGCTCGCCTGGTTCGCCGGGACGACCAGCCTCGCGATCGCGATCGTCGGGGTCATCCTGCTCAACGGCCTGCTGGCCTTCTTCCAGGAACAGCAGGCGGAAAAGGCCGTCGAAGCCCTCGGCCGCTACCTGCCCGACCGCGCGTCGGTCCTGCGCGACGGCAGCGTGAGCCACGTCCCCGCGACCGAGATCGTGCCCGGTGACGTGCTGGTGATCGCCGAGGGCGACCGCGTCCCGGCCGACGCCCGGCTCGTGGAGGGCACGATCGACGTCGACGCGTCGATGCTGACGGGGGAGTCGGCCCCGGTGACACGGACGGCCGACGTACCCGACGACGCGTCCCGGCCGCTGGAGTCGCCGGTGCTCGTGTTCAGCGGCACGGTGTGCGTCGCCGGCGCCGCGCACGCGGTGGTGCACGCCACCGGGCGGCACACCGAGATCGGCCGGATCGCGTCGCTGTCGGCCCGGGTGGGGCGCGAGGATAGCCCGCTGGAGCGGCAGGTGCGCCGCGTCGCGTGGCTGATCGCCGGCGTCGCGGTCGTGGTCGGCCTCGCGTTCCTGCCGCTGGGCTGGCTGGCCGGGCTGTCGTGGTCGGCGGCGTTCGTGTTCGCGATCGGCCTGCTCGTCGCGAACGTCCCCGAGGGCCTGCTGCCGACGATCACCCTCGCGCTGGCCGCCGGCGTGCGGTCGATGGCCAAGGAAGGCGCGCTGGTCAAACGGCTCTCCGCGGTGGAGACCCTGGGCTCCACGACGGTGATCTGCACCGACAAGACCGGGACACTGACCCGCAACGCGATGCACGTCGAAGAGGTCCGGGACGGGCTGGGCGTGACCCTGGAGGACGCGGGCGTGCTGGCCGCGTCGCTGGCCCGCTGCAGCACCGCCGACCTCGCTTCGGACAGCGGCGACCCGACGGAGCTGGCGCTGCTGGGCTACGCGGCCGGCCACGGGACCGCCCTCGAGCCGGCGACCCGGGAGACCGAGCGGCTGACCCTGTACTCGTTCGACCCACGGCTCAAACGCATGTCCACTGTGGACTCCATTGCTGGCTCGCTGTACGTGGCCACCAAGGGTGCGCCTGAGCAGATCTTGCCCCGGTGCTCGTCGGTCTTCGACACTTCCGGCGCCGAACTCCCGCTGACGCCCGCGCTGCGGGAACGGATCACCGAGCGCGTCGACGAGATGGCGGGCCGGGCCCTGCGCGTGCTGGCCGTCGCCCGCCGCGGCGTACCCGCGGTGCCTGGCAGCCGCGACGAAGCCGAGTCGGACCTGTGCCTGCTGGGGCTGGTGGGGCTCGTCGACCCGCCGCGTCCCGAAGTTGCCGCCGCCGTCGCGAACTGCCATTCGGCGGGGATCACCGTCCACGTGGTGACCGGCGACAACGGCCGCACGGCGGCGGAGATCGCCCGCCGCGTGGGGATCGGCGCGGACCGCGTGATCAGCGGCGACGAACTCGCCCGGATGCCGGAACCGGCCCTCGACGAGGCACTCACCGCCGGCGGGGAGATCGTGTTCGCCCGCGCCGCACCGGAGGACAAGCTGCGCATCGCGGACGCGCTGCGCGACTGCGGCGAGGTCGTGGCGATGACCGGCGACGGCGTCAACGACGCACCGGCCCTGCGCCGGGCCGACATCGGCGTGGCGATGGGCGTCGGAGGCACGGACGTGGCGAAGGAAGCGGCGACGGTGGTGCTCACCGACGACAACTTCGCGACGATCGTCGCCGGGGTGCGGGAGGGACGACGGGTCTTCGACAACGTCCGGAAGTTCGTGCTCTACATCTTCGCGCACGCGGTGCCGGAGGTGCTGCCGTTCCTGCTGTTCGCGGTGTCCGGTGGGATGATCCCGCTGCCGCTGACAGTGCTGCAGATCCTGGCCATCGACCTCGGCACGGAGACGTTGCCGGCGCTGGCGCTGGGCCGTGAGCCCGCGGAGCCGGGCCTGATGGCCCGCGGTCCGCGCCGGCGGTCCGAAGGTGTGGTCACCGGCCGGATGCTGTTGCGCGCGTGGGGGATCATGGGATTGCTGTCGGGGATCTTGGTGCTGGGCGCGTACTTCGCGGTCCTGTACGCGGCGGGCTGGCACCCGGGTGCGGACGTCTCGGCGGGCGCCCCGCTGCACCACGCGTACCTCCAGGCAACGACGGCGAGCTTCACGGCGATCGTGTTCTGCCAGGTCGGCACGGCGTTCGCGTCCCGCACGGAGCGGGTCTCGCTGCGAGCGGTCGGCCTCACGACGAACCGGCTGCTGCTGGGCGGAATCGCGTTCGAACTGGTCTTCGCGGCGGCGTTGATCTACCTGCCACCGCTGCAGGCGATGTTCGGCACCGCGGCGCTGCCGGCGTGGGTGATCGCGCTGATGCTGCCGATGCCGGTGCTGGTGTGGGGAGCGGACGAACTCTTCCGCCGCGCAACCCGCGGCGGCTGAGAGTCGTCCATCCCGACGACCATGACCCGGCCGGTGTGCGGACGTGGCGAATTCATGGTGGCTCCCGCTTTCTCCTCGATGTCACCGCGATCGTGCGCCGTCCACCGTGGCCGCCGGTAGAGGCCGAATTCCGCCGCAGCCGGGGACTTTGTGCTCCGGTGCCGGCACCCGGCGAAGGCTCACGATGACTCGGGCGGAGCGTCCGGCTCCGCGTACCGGAGGGACCGCGATGACCGCTGTAGCACCGGCAGCACTGACCTCCGAGCAGATCGGCACGCTCGCCCGCGCGGTGAGCCGGGCGCCCTCGGTGCACAACAGCCAGCCGTGGCAGCTGCTCGTCCGCGGTACCGAGGTGGATCTGCTGGAACGTCGCAGCGTGGTGCTGCGACGGCAGGACCCCTTCGGCCGGGACCGGATGCTGTCCTGCGGCGCCGCGCTCACCAACCTCGAACTCGCGGTGCGCGTGCTCGGGCGAGATTGCCACGTCGAGTTCCGGGACGACGAAGACGTCGTGGCCACGGTGACGATCGGCCGTCCGCGTGCGGTCTCCGACCGGGACTTCGCGCTCTACCACGCCATCGCCCGCCGCCGCAGTCATCGGCACGAGTTCTCCCACGGCCGGGTGGCGGCGGCAGTGCACACGGGGCTGGCCGCGGCCGGGGAGACGACCGGTGTGCATCTGGTGGTGCCCGCGCACCTGGACAAGTTCGCCCAGCTGCTCGGCTTCGCCACCCGGGTGCTCCGCGAAGACCGCGGCTACCAGCGTGAGCTCGCGATGTGGACCGCCCGCACCACAGGGGCGTCGGCGACCGGGGACGGCGTCCCCGAGGACGCGCTGAGCCCGGAAGCCCTGCCGGTCGCCGGGCTGGTGCGCACCGACACCCCGGTGCCCGACGACGCCGTGCTCGCCGACCGGCTGGCTGCGGAGAACCTCCTGGTCGTCTGCACCGACGGCGACACCCGGGCCGAACACCTGGCCGCCGGGGCGGCGCTGCAGCGCGTCTGGCTGACCGCGACGGCGAAAGCCCTCGCGGCGTCGGTGATCACCCAGCCCCTGCACCTGACCGGATTCCGGGCCCGGCTGGTGTCGGAGCTGGTCCTGCCGGGGGTGCCGCAGGCGATCTTCCGCTTCGGCCACCCCGAGGTCCCGGCGGCTCCCTCGCCGAGGCTGCCCCTCGGCGAGCTGTTCCCCGACGGACACCGGGGAGGAGCCCGATGACCGCCGCGGTCGAGAGCAAGGGCTCCGGAAGTCCTTCCGATGTACCCGGCCACTCGAGGTACGCGTGCCGCCCTGATCGTGGGCCTTTGGTCACCTCGGTTCGTGACACGCGACCGTCGTACCGGCCCCGGCCACGCGGTGATGATGAAAGGGATCGTCATCCCCGAGCCCGGAGCCACCGATGAGCCGACCGCATCCGACCGTGTTCGACCAGGCCTTCGCCGCGGCCGTGCGCGCGCCGTCTCCGCACAACACCCAGCCCTGGCGGTTCGTCGTGGACGGGGACGTGATCGAGATCTGGCTGGACCGGGAGCGCGTCCTGTCCGTGGCCGACCCCCACCGGCGCGAAGCCCGCCTGGCTTGTGGCGCGGCCGCGTTCAACCTGGTCATCAGCCTGCGGACCCACGACCTCGCCGTGGTGGCGCGGACACTGCCTGACCAGGCCCAGCCTGACCTGGTGGCGGTGATCCGCCTCGACGGCAACCAGAAGGCCACCCGGATCGAGCGCCGGCTCGCGGAGGCCGTGTTCCGGCGGCACACCAACCGCCGTCCGTTCCTGGACAAGGAAGTGCCACCGGGAGTGCGTACCGCGCTGAAGTCCGCGGCGTTGGCGGAGGGCGGCCAGGTCGAGTACCTCGACACGTCGGGCCGGTACTCGACGGTGGCGTCCCTGGTCCGGCAGGCCGAGGTGATGCAGGAAGACGACCTGGCGTTCCAGACGGAAACCGCCTTCTGGACCCACCGCCCGCCGGAGAGCCCCGACGGGGTGCCGAAGACGGCGGCCGGACCGCCCCCGGACCACCACGGCGTGGTCACGTTGCGCGCGTCGCACGAAGACGCCGCTCTGCCGACCCGCGAGTACGAGCAGCAGCCCCTCCTCGCGGCGGTGCTCACCCGCGACCGGGGTCCGCACGCGGAAGTCCGGGCCGGCATGGCGATGCAGCGGGTGCTGCTCACCGCGACGGCCGAGGGCCTCGCGGCTTCGTTCCTGTCACAGCCGTTCGAGACACCTCGGACCCGGGAATCGCTGGACCGCATCTTCGCCGGACTGGGCCAGCCGCACACGCTGTTGCGCATCGGCTACGGCTACCCGACCCGGCTGACGGCCCGGCGCGCGGTCGCCGACGTGCTGACCCGCCGCGCCAGGCCGGACGTGCCGGCCGGCTGAGCGACAGCTCGCGCCGAGGGTGCGCGGCACGGTGCCGGACCACCCGGAGCCGGAGGGCTCGTACCACCCGGGACCGCAGCCGGCCGTGCTGAGCACGCCCAGGCCGCACCACTGAACCGGCACGGCGAAGCGGCCACTGTCCGATCCGGACAGTGGCCGCTTTCGTCGTCATCAGCTGCGGAACAGAGCGACCTTCAGTGCGTTGCTGTCCTGCGGGTGCGCGAACACGTCGTAGGCCTCGTCCATCTCGTCGAGGCCGAACCGGTGCGTGATGAACCGGCTCGTGTCCAGCCGCCCGGCGGCGAGCATGCGCAGCAGCATCGGCGTGCTGGAGGTGTCCACGAGGCCGGTGCTGATGGTGACGTTGCGGATCCACAGGTCCTCGAGGTGCAGCGTCGCCGGCGCGCCGTGCACACCGACGTTCGCGACGTGCCCGCCGGGGCGCACCAGCCGGGTGCACAGCTCGAAGGTCTCCGGGATGCCGACCGCCTCGATCACCACGTCGGCGCCGAGCCCGCCCGTGGCTTCGTTGACCGCGGTCGCGGCTTCGCCGGGTAGGACGAGCACGTCGGCCCCGAACGACTTCGCCGCGTCCAGCCGCGCGGGTTCCTTGTCGACCACGATGATCGAGCTCGGGCTGAACAGCTGCGCGGTGGTGATCGCGGCCAGCCCGATCGGACCGGCGCCGACGATCGCGACGGTGTCGCCCGGCTTGACCGTGCCGTTGCGCACCCCGACCTCGAACGACGTCGGCATGATGTCGGCCAGCATCAGGGCGGCCTCGTCGCTCACCCCGGCCGGGAGCAGGTAGGTCGAGGTGTCGGCAAACGGAATCCGCGCGAACTCGGCCTGCACGCCGTCGATCCGATGGCCGAGGATCCAGCCCCCGCCGCCGAGGCATTGGCCGTAGGCCGCGACACGGCAGTACTCGCACCGGCCGCAAGCGCTGATGCACGAGACCAGCACCCTGTCGCCGGCCTTCACGGTGCTCACGGCGGAACCGGTTTCGACGACGGTGCCGACCGCCTCGTGACCGAGGATCCGGCCACGGTCCACAGTGGGCACGTCACCCTTGAGGATGTGCAGGTCGGTGCCGCAGATGGTGACGGCGTCGATCCGGACGACCGCGTCGGTCGGGGCGGTGATCTTCGGGTCGGCATGGTCGGTCCAGCTGCGCCGGCCGGGACCGTCGTACACGAGTGCCTTCATCGGTTTCTCCTTCGATTCTTTCAGAACAGCGTGAAAGGACACCCGCCGGAGTGGCCGGGGCACGCCAAGGAGCGGCCGTTGATGCCGATTCGTACCACCATGGGCTTTCCCTGTCGTTGTTCGTCCTTCGATGGTTCGCGCGAGCTCGCCACGGCGCGATCCCTGCTAATGGCTCTGGTAGCGGAAGTGGTTCTTCGGCGGCGCTTCCAGCGGCTGCAGGACGTCGGCGAGGTCGCGCCGCGGCGTCGCGAGGAGCGGGTCGGCGTTGGCCGGCTCCCAGCCGATGCGCAGCACCATCTGCGGGTACGAACCGCCGGTCACGTTCTCGGTGACGGAGGCGCGGACGTCGGCGAGCTCCAGCGGCTCGGTGAACGGGCAGGAGGACAGGCCGAAAGCGGTGGCGGTCAGCAGGACCGCGCTGGTCGCCTCGCCCGCGCGCAGCCGCGACATCCGGTCGTCGGAGGCGGTGCTCAACACCAGCAGAACGGTCTCGTCGTCCTCGGCCTTGGCCCCGGCCGGCTGGGTCAGGAGCGGCTCGGCGAACGCCCGGGCCCGCAGCGCGCCCGGCGTGTCGTCCGGCGTCGGGGAGTTGCGAGCCGGGACGCCGTCGGGCGCGAAGTGGCGCCCGCTCCAGGCCGCGAGTTCGGTGCGGTAAGCGGGGTCTCCGGCGTGGCGCCGGGACGCTTCTTCGATCGCGGTCGCCAGGTGGTAGCGGGCCTTGTTCTCGGCCACCTGCAGTACGGTGCCCTCCGAAGACGCGGCCCTGGCCATCGCCTCGACGTGCCCGGTGGGCACTGCCCATGAGCTGAGGCGACGCCGGTCGGTGCGCCGTCGCGGGATCGCCGCGGCCATCGCGACCTCGTCCTGCGACGGTTGGTGCCGGTGCAGGGTGACGGTCGCGAGGTGGCCGGGTTCGTCCGGGTTCGGGAACCGGTGCACGTCAGCGCCCCAGCCGAGCGCGGCCAGGCTCACCCGGAGGTGGTGCAGCGCGGCGCCGCAGCTGAGCAGCAGATCCCGGCCGTCCGGGTCGGTCTCCGCCAGCTGCCGGTCCTGGTCGGCGTACAGGTGCAGGGAGCTGTGGCCGATCCGCCAGGACCAGGGCTGGGAGTTGTGCACGGACGGGGCGCGGACCGCCATGGCCACCGCGGTCTTGACGGTGTAGTCGTCCGAGAGTCCTCGGTCCATCATCAGCCTGCTTCGCGATCGGTGTGGAGTTGCTCTGACGGCTCGACCCTCGCACCGGCGGCGCGCTCGACGGGAGAGCCGGAATGCCTCTGGACCGGGGACTTTCGGTGTCCGGGTACCAGGCACGCCACCGCCGGCGCGATCGACTCCCGCGGGGTCCCGCCGGTGTCGAGCGGGTGCGCTTCGGGCCACGGGTCGGCGTCTTCGGTCATCCGGTGCGCGATGTCCGGCGTGGCATCCGACAGGGTGGTCGTTCGGGCCGCGATGCGTTCTTCCGCCGTGGCTTCCGCTACCTCGCAGAGCACGGCCAGCACCGGGCTGCTTGCCGCCTCGGCGGTGTCGGTGGCGAGCCGGCGGTGCCGGGCAGCGGACCAGGACGCGTCCAAGACGACCGTTTCGCCGAGCGCCGGCAATGTTCCGGCGCGACGGGTCCGGTCCCGTCGGCCGGGCTGGTCCGCGGCGCCACCGAGCTGCCCGAGACCACCGAAATCGAGGCCCGGCCGGCGGCGGAGTCGTTGCACCTCGAACCTGCCCGCACGGGAGGCGAGGTGGATCGCTTCGGGCGAGAGGTGGTCGGAGCCGGCGATCACCCCGACTGCGACGTCGTCGCCGTGCTGGGGGCACCTTGGCCGTTCCAGACGAAGTCCATCCGGTTGCGGACGTCCACCACGCCCGCAATGGCACGGGCCATGCGTTCCGCTGTGGCCACGTCGGCTTCGTACTCGAGGCGGCCGGTCAGCAGGACCACGCCGTGCTCGACGCTCGCGCGTACGTTGTTCCGGTCGGCGTGCAGGACCTCGTCGAACACGATGTGGTCGACGTCGGACTGCACGTCGTCGTCGGTGCGCAGGAACGTCCGGAGCACGTCACGTCGCGCGATGACGCCGACCAGCTTCTCGTCCTGCAGCACGAACAACCGGCGCACCTTGCTCTGTGTGAGCAGCCGCGCGGCCGCCGGCAAAGTGGCCTCCGGCGTGGTGGTGCCGGATGCCGTGGACATCAGCGTGGCGGCGGTCTGACCGGCGGCCTTGCGCCAGTCCTCTTTGGTCAGGTGGCCGGCGAAGTGCGGGCACCCGGCGCCGGGTACGTCGTCTTCGTGTGCTTGGCGGCAGAGCAGGTCGGCTTCGGTGACCACGCCGATCATCGAGCCGTCCGGGGTCAGCACCGGGACGGCGCTGACGCCGTGGGTGACGATCACCCCGACGAGCTCTTTGAACGGCAGCTCCGGCGGGACGGTGATCACCTCGTGGGTCATCACGTCGCCGACTGTTGGCTTGGCTTGCAAGGTGTTCTCCTAGGTGTCGCAGGATCCGGTCAGCGGAGCCAGGGGGTGCGGCGGACGAGATCCAGCTTCGCCCAGCGGCGGCCGAGGCCCCAGGTGTCACCCGCGGCGAACGCGGCCAAGACGAGGAGCACGACGAGGTACACGAGGTGGTAGTCGATCAGCGGGTTGGTCGACGACGTGGCCGTCCCGGCCGACGTGGCCCGAGCGAGCGGCCATTCGGCGATCCACATGAGCGCGAGCAGGACGGTGCCGGCGACGGCGGCCGGGCGCAGGGCCACGCCGAGCAGGAGGGCGACGCCGAGGCCGAGCAGGGCCAGCATGAACAGCCAGTCGGCCCAGCCGGCACCGGCCCAGTCGCGCAGCATCGACTGCATCGGCCCGACCTGGACGTGGCCGAGGAACCCCTTGGTCGGCGAGCCGCCGCTGAGCCAGGCCTGCGCCGAGCTCGTGGAGTAGCCCAGCCCGAACGTCTTGTCGAGGAAGGCCCAGAGGAACGTCAGGCCCATCACGATGCGCAGGACGGCCAGTGCCGAGCCGCGGGCGGAGGAGACGGGTCGAGGCCGCTCGGCTGTCCGCGCTTCCGGCCGGTCGGGGATGAAGGGGGTGGTCAGGGACGGACCGCGGTCCTGGACGGACATCGTGATCTCCTTTTCGGTTGTGCACCGAGCATGGGCCGTCGCGTCGGGCGGCGCTGGTGCCGAAATCCCCCGGATCACGGTGACTTTGGTGCACTGCCCGGCCGGTCGCACGCGGGAAAGCAGGGAAGAAAGTCACTGCGAACCGCGATGGAATCCTCTAGTGCCGGGGTTTCCGGCCGAACAGACTCGGAATTCCGATGGTTCGCGACAGCCGAGGAGTTCCTCTCATGGCCGACAACACAACCAGGCAGCAGATCGTCGTCGGCGTGGACGGATCGGCTTCGGCGCTGCAGGCCGCTCGCTGGGCGGGGGACGAGGCCGCGCGCCGGCACCTGCCGGTGCGGGTCGTGCACGCCGTGTCACCGCCTGCGCTGTCCTACGGCGCCGGCGTCCGGCCACCGGACGGGTTCTCCGAGGCGCTGGAAACGCGGGGCCGTCAGTGGCTCGCCGACGCCGAAGAGGCCATCCGGTCGGCCCATCCCGAACTGGACATCCACGCCGAGCTGGTGACGGGCAGCCCGGTGACCGAACTGCTCGAGGCGTCGGCCGACGCCAGGCTGGTCGCGCTCGGCTCCCGGGGATTGGGTGGGTTCAGCGGCATGCTGACCGGCTCCACGGTGGTGGCGATGGTCGCGCGGGGCCGGTGCCCGGTCGCGGTGGTCCGCGGCGGCGGCCGTGAGAAGGGCCCGGTCGTGGTCGGCATGGACGGCTCCCCGGCGAACGAACCCGCGATCGCGGTGGCCTTCGACGAGGCATCGTCGCGGGGTGCGGACCTGGTCGCCGTGCACAGCTGGCTGTCGGTCTCCGCGGGCACCGCCCTCACCCTCGGCCAGCAGCTGCTCGCCGACTTCGACGGCCTCGAAGCGCAGGAACACGAACTCCTGGCGGAACGGCTCGCCGGCTGGCAGGAGAAGTACCCGGACGTCGCGGTGCGGCGCGTCGTCGCGCGGGATCACCCGGTGCGGTGCCTGCTGGACCACTCCGCCGACGCCCGGTTGCTGGTGGTCGGGAGCCGGGGCCTCGGCGGGTTCTCCGGCATGCTGACGGGGTCGACGAGCCAGGCGCTGATCCACCACGCCACGTGCCCGCTTCTGGTCGTCCAGTCACCCACGCCTTGAGCGGGTGTGGTTCACGCGGCGGGCTTCCGGTCGCCGTGGTGCGGGGCGGACATCCTGGCCAGGCGCTGGGGTGTCGGCCAGCGGACTTTCGTCGCCCAGCCGAGTTTCTCGAAGATCCGGATGACGCGGGCGGAGATGTCCACCTGCCCGGGGAGCACGCCGTGGCGCGCGCAGGTGGGGTCGGCGTGGTGGGAGTTGTGCCAGGATTCGCCCATCGACAGGATGGCCAGTGGCCAGAAGTTGGCGGAGCGGTCGCGGTTGGTGAACGGGCGGGTGCCGATCATGTGGCAGATCGAGTTGACCGACCAGGTGACGTGGTGCTGCAGGGAAACCCGCGCCAGCCCGGCCCAGAGGAACGCGGTCAGCGCGGCCCACCACGTGCCGCCGATCAGGCCGCCGAGCGCGGCGGGGACTCCCACGGTGGCGGCGACCCACAGCGGGAAGAGCCGGTCCACCAGGCGGATGTCCGGGTCGGCGGCCAGATCGGGGGCGAACCGGGCGATGTTGGTCTTGTCGCGCCCGAAGAGCCAGCCCAGGTGGGCGTGCCAAAATCCGTGGACCAGCGCGAGCGGTGAGGTGCCGTAGAGCCAGGGCGAGTGCGGGTCGCCTTCGCGGTCGGAGAAGGCGTGGTGCCGGCGGTGGTCGGCCACCCAGCCGATCACCGGGCCCTGTGCGGCCAGGCCGCCGGCGACCGCGAGCGCGATCCGCAGGGCGCGGGTGGCGGTGAACGCGCCGTGGGTGAAGTAGCGGTGGTAGCCGACGGTCACGCCCAGTGTGGTGACGACGTAGAAGCCCGACGCGATGCCGATGTCGAGCCAGCTCAAGCCCCAGCCCCACACCAGGACCACGACCGAGATGAGGGCGAGGAACGGGGCGAGCAGGAAGATCCTGATGGTGACGAGTTCGGAGCGGGAGTGTTCGCCGGCGAGGATGGGTTTCGGGCCGGCCGGGAAGAGTTGTGGTGGCGAGGTGTGGTCGGTGGTGGTCATGACGGTGCCGATCCGAGCGATGGGACAGGCCGGTGGGTTTCCACCGGTGGCGAGCGGTCGTCATCTCTGCGTCGGGCGGGCGCGGCGATGGCCTCGGCCCGCGAGGTGTGGATGACCAGTTGTTCGTGCAGCCTGGTGATCTGAATGGGGCGCCAGGTGGCGCGGGTGGTGGCGACCAGCCGCAGGTCGGTGAGCGGTGCAGCTTGCCGGCGAGCGGCCAGGAGGATCTCCAGTCCCGCGGAATTGAGGAACTGGACGAGGGACAGATCGACAACGAGCCGCCACGGCCGCCGGCTCAACGCCGACTCGAGTGCCTGGCGCACCGCGGGGGCGGTGTGCAGGTCCACGTCACCGTCCACGACGAGCACGAGCGTCCGTCCACACTGTTCTGTCGTCACGGTCAGCGGCGGATGCCGGCGTGCCGGGGGCTTGCGCCCTCCGGGCGCCTCGATGACCGCACGGGCCACACCGATTTCCGGTGCGTCTCCGCGGCGACTCCGTGGTGCCGGGAGCTCCGGCGGAGTGGGTTCCGCGAGTGGGCGGCGGAGACGGCGAAGATCGACTGTTATGCGCCTCACGATCGGGGCTCCTGACTTTGCCGACCGCTGCTGATCCTCACCGCTGTGACGACATTCGCGCGGCTGATGGACAGACGCGGCCGTTTTTGGCGGTCGATCGTCGCGAGGGCAGGGACTGGGCGCTCCGGCGCTGTCACCCCGATCCTACCGCGATGCCTGAGCCACCGCGGCGTTTCCAGGCCGGTTTTCGAACGTCCGACACCGCTCGCCGCGTCGTCGCCGGAGCCAGGGGAACGGGGGGCTTCGTGGAACCTGGGCTTGTCATGACAAGAGCAAGCCGCCTACTCCGGCTGGTCGGCCGGAGTAGGCGGGAGCTCAGGTCAGCAGGCTCCTGGGCCGCCGAAGTGAACGCTGTTCGAACTTGTCCGGGTAGCGGTGTACAGCGCCGGGTTGGTGATCGTGTTGAGGCTGATGTTCGCGGCCGGGCCGCCGATGAAGTTGATCGCGACGGCGGCCGACGACGACGGCGACGACGCGAACAAGCCGTTGCCCATGTCGGTGCACGGCGTCGCACTGTTCGCGGCGACCTCACCGAACCACTGGGTCAGGGCGACCTTGGTGAAGCTGTTGCCCCACAGCGTGTCGGGGTAGAAGCCGAAGAAGACGCCGCCGAAGCCGACCCACCAGTTGCCCTGGAAGTGCTGGATCGTGAACTGCGGCGTGGAGTTGCCCGGCCGCAGGGTCATTCCCGCCGTCACCGACGCCGCGTTGGCGACCGGGACGAAACCGCAGCCGTTGTAGCAGGTCGGCACCCCGTTCACCCAGTGGAATACGAACAGGTGCGGCTCGGAGTCGCCGAACAGGCCCCGGTCGACGGTCCAGCCGACCTCGACGATGTTCTTGCTGTCCGCGGATTCCGCGGCCATTTCGCCCAGCGAGTGGAAATCGCCCGCGGCCAGCGCGGGCCGTGAGACGGTCGTGAACATGTTCGACCCGTCAGCCGCAGCGAACTGAAAAGCGCCGCCGTAGAGGAAGGTCAGTGACGAGATGCCCTGCGTACTCGCCGCGGCGAGTGACGGATTTCCTTTGGGGCCGTAGATTCCTTTGGTGTCCGCGGACGCCATCGCGGGCGTTGTCCCCGCGATCAGAGCGGTGAAGGCCATGAAGGCGACAGCTATTATGGATCTTCTCATGTGGTGAACTCCCCCCTCGCCGTGGGACCGGCGAGTGCTGCGGTGGCGGGGTGGCCTTGTCGGCGTTACGACGACTGGCCGCCTTGCCCTGGTCGAGAGACCGAATGGGATTCACCGTGGCAGGGGTCGTCGACAATCCGTCGACAACTGGTCGACACCGCAGGTCAGGACGCTCGGGTGGGTGGCCGAGTAAGCTCGCTGGCCTGATCAAGACATGAGCCCGCGCGAGGTGCTGGCCGCGGAGGATGGCGTAGAAGTGGTCCGGGTCGTGGGGGAAGGGGAACCCGGAGATCGCACCTCGGAAATCGAGGAAAGGCTCGAGCATGACTGCCCAGCGTGCGCCGGAGGCCCTGGTGGTGGGCCTGTTGACCGATGACGGATTTCCCCGGCAGCTCGCCGGGAGAATCGCGGAGGGGCTGCCCGATCGCCTGGCCCGCGACCTCGGCGAAGAGACGACCTGGCACATCGAGCACGAGACGCAGGCCCTTCCGCTGAACGAGGAGGGTGACATTCCCATGCTGGACCTGGCGCAGCAGCGCCGGGCCGAACACGGCTGGGACCTGCTGGTGCTGATCACCGACCTCCCGCGGCGGGCCGGCACGGTCCCGATCGCGTCGGACTACAACGCCGACCACGGCGTGGCGATGGTGTCGCTGCCCGCGCTCGGTGCCCTGCGGCTGCGCGGCCGGGTGTCTCGGCTGATCGTCCACCTGGTCCGGCACCTGGTCGCGCGCCGCTCGGCGAAGGAGGCCGATCCCCCGCAGGGGATCCTCGACCGGCTGCGGGAGCTCGTGGCGCCGACCCGGCACATCCGGGGCCACGGCGGCCGCGGCGGCCACCGCCGCGTACGGCATCATCACCACGTCGTTCTGGAAGCTCGCCGAAGCCCTGCCCGCGTTGCGGCCGGCCGGGATCACGGTCCTGGCGATCGTGGTCATGTCGGGCTGGCTGATGGTGCACAACCGCCTCTGGGATTCGCCGTCCGGGCACCTCTCTTCGCGCTCTCGCTGCTGGCGTCGATCGTCCTGATCGAAGGTACTTACTTCGGGCAGGTCCTCGGCCATCCGGCCAAGACGAAGAACGCGTCCGCCGCGCGACCTACAGCCGGCGCGAGCGGGAGCGGTAGCAGCGCAACCGCGAGCGCGCCGAGGAAGCCGAAAGCTGCGATGACGACTGAGCGGTCACCGGTCGCCAAGGTCGCCGCTCGGTGGCCGCCCCTGCGCGCCAGCCGGTGATCCGGCCACCGTGCTCGCCGCGGTGGCCGGATTCGGGTGCCGGTCAGGGCTTGAGGATGACCTTCTCGCAGTTGTCCTGCTTCTTCTTGAACATCTCGAAGCCGCGTTCGGCCTCGTCCAGCGGCAGGGTGTGGGTGATGATCCGGGTCGGGTCGAGCTCTCCGCGTTCGATGCGCTCCAGCAGTGGCTTCATATAGCGGTGCACGTGGCACTGCCCGGTTCGCAGGGTCAGCGATCGGTTCATCCAGGCGCCTGCGGGGAATTTGTCCAGCAGGCCGCCGTACACGCCGATCACCGAGACCACGCCACCGCTTCGGCACGACATGATCGCCTGGCGCAACGCGTGCGGGCGATCGGTCTCCGATCGCACGGCCTGCTTGACCCGATCGTAGGCGGCGACGTGCGCGCTGCCGTGGGTGGCCTCCAGCCCGACCGCGTCGATGCACTTGTCCGGCCCGCGTCCCCCGGTCAGTGCCAGCAGCCGGGACCGGACGTCGACCTCCTCGAAGTTCACCGGCGTGTGGCCGGCCTCTTCCGCCAGCCGCAGCCGGTACGGCTCCTTGTCGATGGCGATGACCTTCGCGGCGCCCAGCACCCGGGCGCTGTCCATGGCGAACTGGCCGACCGGGCCGGCGCCCCAGACCGCCACCACGTCGCTGGGCTGGATGTCGCACATCTCGGCGCCCATGTAGCCGGTGGGCAGGATGTCGGAGAGGAACAGCACCTGTTCGTCGGTCAGGTCCGACTCGATCTTCAACGGGCCGACATCGGCGAACGGCACCCGCGCGTACTGCGCCTGACCGCCCGCGAAGCCACCGGTCAGATGCGAATAGCCGAAGATCCCGCAGACCGGGTGGCCGAACATCTTCTCCGCGATCCCGGCGTTGGGATTGGTGTTCTCGCAACAGGAGTACAGCTCGGCGGCGCAGGCGCCGCACGCGCCGCAGGCGATCGGGAACGGGACGACGACCCGGTCCCCGACGCGCAGCCGGCCCGGATCGACGCCCGGGCCGACCTCGAGCACTTCGCCCATGAACTCGTGACCCATCACGTCGCCGTCCTGCATGGTGGGCACGTACCCGTCGACCAGGTGCAGGTCCGAGCCGCAGATCGCGGTGGAGGTGATCCGGATGATCGCGTCACGGCTGTTGAGGATCTTGGGGTCCGGCACGTCCCGGACCTCGACCTTGTTGCGGCCCGCCCAGGTGTTCGCCCTCATGCGTCCGCTCCCTTCTCGAGTTCGGCATCCGACAGCGGTTGTGCCGGGTGCTGCGGGAATTCCTTGCGCGCCCGCTTGCCCCACGGGGCGCCGTCGGAGCGGACCACCTCGCCGGTCTCCAGGACCTGCTTGAGCCGGCGCAGGTCGTCGTCGAGCTGCTGGTGCGGTTCTTCGCCGAAGTACTTGGCGACGGCCTTGCCGACCGCGCCGCCGGGGATCTCGTACACCAGCACGACGTTCACCTCGGTGCTCACGCCGTCCGGGGCGGGCGTGAACCAGACCGTGCCGGCGTTCGGCACGTCGGCTTTTCCGGTCGACCGCCACTCGATCCTCTCGCCCGGCGTCTCGTCGGTGATTTCCGCGTCCCACTCGACGTCGTTGCCGAACGGGGCGCTGGCGGACCAGCGGCTCGTCCGGTCACCGGTCGTGCGCACCTGCTCGAGGTGCGCCATGAACGACGGGAGGTTCTCGAGGTCGCGCCAGAACGCGTAGACGTCCGACGCGGGTTTGCGGATGGTTGTCGTTGCGGTCAACTCCATGGATCCTCCTTTGCGTGCACCCCGCACCGCCGGCACGGAGCCGATGTTTTGCGTGCGACTGGCCCGCACCGCGGTCAGCAGGTCCAGCACCGTGATCCCGGCGACGGCGCCGGTGACGCCGACGAGCCGGCGCCGGCGGCGCCCGCCGCGGTGGGCGATGGCCAGCCCCAGCGCGGTCAGGTCCATCGCGTCGCCCGCGACCCTGGTCCACGCCCAGACACCTTTCCGCCGGCTCGTCAGCAGCCCGGCCGCGTGGACCAGCTCCCGCGCCCCGACGACCGGCACCACGGCCCGGGATCTCGCGGAATCGTCCACGCCGCTGATCCGGCGCACCGTGTCCGGCGCCGCCAGCTGGGCCACGCCCAGACCGAAGCTCAGCCAACCGAGCCGCCGGCCCTGCCGCTGCACTTCGTCCTGCCTCGCTTGCCCTGCCGTTGTGCTCGGTGATGCGGTCATGGGCAACCTCCGTATCCGATCGCACCCTGTCGAACGGCCCCGGGCGTCCGATCCGGGTTCGGCTACCCCTCGACAATCCGGCTAACCCACCGATCGACCGTGGCGGGAAAAGACATCCGGTTCCGGTGCGCGGGCGTGTGCGGCGCCGTTCGTGCGGCAAAGCTGCCCTGAATACTCTCGTTCGCGCGACGTTCTCCAGGCTGCCGTCACCTCAGGTGTAGAAGGTGGTGAGCGGGATCGGCTCGCCGCTGATCGGCGGGGAACGGGGGGCGGGGTGGAGCGGACGACGTGTTGCGTGGTGGGAGGCGGCCCGGCGGGCATGGTGCTGGGGTTGCTGCTCGCGAGGGCCGGGGTCGAGGTCACGGTGCTGGAGAAGCACGAGGACTTCCTGCACGACTTCCGCGGCGACACCGTGCATCCGGCGACCTTGCAGTTGCTCGACGAGCTGGGACTGGGGGAGCGGTTCGCGCGGTTGCCCCAGACCCGGATCACCGACGTGGTCCTGCCGGACGGGTCCGGCGGGGTCCGGCGGATCGGTGATTTCGGTGCGTTGCGCAGGTGGGGAGTGCGGCATCCGTATGTGGCGATCGTTCCGCAGTGGGATCTGCTGGATCTGCTGGCCGACGCCGCGCGGGTGGAACCGGTGTTCCGGCTCGAAATGGGGACCGCGGCGACCTCGCTCATCCTCGAACGTGGCCGGGTCGCCGGGGTCCGCTACCGCACGAGCGGGCCTGGCGGCGCGGAGGTCGACGGCGAGATCCGGGCCGACCTCACGGTGGCGTGCAACGGCCGGAATTCGGTCCTGCCTGCGGCGGCCGGGTTGGGCGTGACCGAGTTCGGCGTTCCGTTCGACACCTGGTGGTTCCGGCTCTCGCGTCGTGACGGCGAGCAGGTCGGCCAGCTGACCCGGCGGCCGGGCCGGGGGCGTTTCGCGATCGTCATCCCCCGGGAGGGCTACTTCCAGATCGGGTACGTCGCACGCAAGGGCACCGACGGCCGGCTGCGTGCCCGCGGCATCGAGGCGTTCCGGCGTGATGTGGCCGAACTTCTCCCGGAGTACGCCGACCGAGTCGGCGAGCTGGTCTCGATGGACGACGTCAAACTGCTCGATGTCCGGCTCAACCGGCTGCGCCGATGGCATGCCGAGGGCTTGCTGTGCATCGGGGACGCCGCGCACGCCATGTCGCCGGTCGGGGGCGTGGGCATCAACCTCGCCGTCCAGGATGCCGTCGCGACCGCGACCCTGCTGGCCGGGCGGCTGCGGCGGGGTGCGGTGAGCGGGGCCGACCTCGCCCGGATCCGGCGGCGCCGGTTGCCGTCGCTGCTGCTGGTGCAGGCCCTGCAGCGGATCATGCACGCCGACCTGGCCGGCCCGCTCGCGTCCGGGGAGCAGGCGGGCCCGCCGGGCTGGATCATGACCGCGGCACGGTGGCTGCCCTTTCTGCGGACGTTGGCCGTGTATCTCGTCGGCGTGGGGTTGCGTCCCGAGCGTGCACCGATTTCCGCCCGGCGTCACGTCACGCCTGGCGCGACGCCGGTGAGCCCCAGGTGTCGAGGTAGGTGATGTCCTCCGCGGCCGGCCGTGCGGCGAGCCGGAAGTCGCGCTGGGTGGTGTGCGCGACGGCGAGCAGGCTGATCTGCAGGACGTCGTCCGGGATCCCGAGCAGGGCGGCGACGTCGGCTTCGTGGTCTTGGAGGTGGTAGCCGCAGATGGAGCTGCCGAGGCCGCGGTCGCGCAGGGCGAGCTGGAAGCTCCAGATGGCGGGGTAGGCGGAGCCGAAGTAGGCGGACTGTGAGAAGGCGTCGGCGGGCGGGCGGCCGATCATGCAGGGGATGGCCAGCACGGGTACGCGTTCGAGGTTGCGGACGAGGTGCTGGGCTGACCGCAGTGCCCGTGCTTCGACGAGGTGGCCGTACTTCGCCCACGCCGCTTCGGCGGTCTCGCGGTTGTACGCGGCGATCTTGGCTTTGGTGTCCGCTCCGGCGTTGCCCTGGGATGACCGCCTGCGGTCGCTCGCCGAAGACCTGTACGCGAGCTTCGTGCGGCATCCGGGCCTTGGCGGCGCAGGACGCGAACCCGCGCTCGGCCGGTGCGTTGCGGGTAATCGACGCTCTGCTGCGGGCGTTGCTCGATGCGGGCCTGACCGAAGAGGCGGCGGCGCGCAGCTACCGGTCACTGCTGGGGATGCTGCTCGGTTCGGTGCTCACCCGCACGACCGGGACCGGCGCGAAGGCCGCGCGAGCCGAACCGGTGGTGGCGTACTTCCGCCGGATGGTGGCGGCCGGGGAACTGCCGAGTCTGCAGCGGGTCCTGCCCGCGCTCGAGTCCGGTGACTGCGTGCAGGACTTCGAGTACCAGCTCGAGTTGCTGATCGGCGGGCTGGCTCCGGCACGGGGCTGAACCACGTGCGCCACCGGCCGAACCGGGCCTGCCGTCCGGCCGCCGGGTGCCGGCGCCCCGGCCGGGAAGCTCGGTGGCGCCCGCACCCGGCTGGTTCCCGGAATGGTCAGACCTTGTCCTCGGACGACGTTCGGGCGATGTCGAGCAGGATTTTCAGCAGCTCGCCGGGTGCGTCCCGCATGAGGTTGTGTCCGCCGTCGAGGGCGTGTGTCGTCCAGGCGGGGTCCTCGCGCAGGCGCTGGTAGACGGGGGTGAAGGGCGATTCGCCGTCCCAGCCGGCGGCGTAGAGGTAGTCCCGGCGCCCGAACCGGCTCAGGTCGCCGGACAGGCGGAGCGGCTGCAGCAGTGAGGCCAGTGGGTGCGGGGTGGCCCGCGGGTCGAAGAACGGCAGGGGACGGGTGGCGTACCCGCTGTCTTCGACGTCGAGGTACCACCGGCGTTCCTGGTCGGAGACCAGGGCCCAGCAGGAGTCGCCGTGGGTCGGAACGACGGCGTCGAGGTAGACGAGGCTGTCCACTCGCTCGGGCACGCGGTCGGCGGCCCCGGTGATCACCATCCCGCCGTAGCTGTGGCCGACCAGCACGGCGTCGTGGATGTTCTCGGCGGCCAGCAACGCGGTCACGTCCTCGATGTGGGTGTCGAGGTTGACCCCGCCGCGCAGGAGGTGGCTGCGTTCGCCGATCCCGGTCAGCGTCAGCGGGTGGACGGCGTGCCCGTGTCCGCGGAGTTGCCCGGTCAGGTCGGCGAAACACCAGCCGCCGTGGCACATGCCGGGAACGAGGACGAAAGTGGCCATGATCGTGCTCCGTGTGGTTGTGGGTGGGTTCACCGGATCTCGGCGTCGAGATCCGAGGGCTCGCGGCTCGTGATGCGGGGCTTGGCCGGGACTGCCGCCAGCACCGCCGCCGCGGCGCACAGGGCCGCGGTCCAGGCCAGGGGAGCGGCGGTCGAGGCGTGATCGGCGAGGAGTCCGCCCAGCCACGGGCCGATGGTCTGTCCCGTGGCGAACAGCGTGGTGAACGCGGCGAGGGTGGCGGTCCAGCCGGCGGCGGGAACGGCGGTCCGGATGTGCGCGGTGACCGCGGCGGGAACAGCCATGAACGTTGCCCCGTAGACGATTGCGGAGGCGATCACCGCCGCGGGTGAGCCGGACAGCAGCGCCAGTGCCGCGCCGCCGGCCAGTGCACCGAGCATGAGAGCCAGGGCGCGCGTGCCGGGCCACCGGGTGATCGGGCGGCTCCACAGGGCCGGGGCCGCGATGACCGCGGCACCCAGCACCGTCCACGTGAGCACCACCTGCAGGACCGGTGCGTGCCGGTCGGCCAGGTACACGGACAGGAAGGTGATGTAGGTGATGTAGCCGGCCGCGAACAGGAAGTACGCCACGGCGATCCGCCACAGTGGACGCAACCCCGCCGCTCCCCGCGCATCCGCCGGCCGGTCCTCGCCGGTTCCCGCCGCGGTCCAGCAGGCCAGGGCCGCCAATCCCGCGACGGCACCCAAGCCGAGCCACGCCACCTGCCAGCGATCCGCCAGGCCTGGAATGGTCACGCCACCGAGGACGATCCCCAGTCCCGTGCCGGCGAAGTAGACCGTGATGGGCACGCTGGATCCGGCGCGCCCGGCGGCCCGCGCCGCGATCACCCCACCCGCGATGAAGACCACCGCGCCGCTCGCGCCGGCCACCGCGCGGATGGCCAGCAGCACCGCGAAGACGTCACTGGCCGCCGTGCCGGCCAGTGCCAGCGCGGTGACGACCATGCCCCAGCGGAAGGCCGCGGCGGTGCCCCACCGGCGAACCAGGGCGGCCGTCGCCACGGCGCCGACCAGGTAACCCAGCCCGTTCGCGGTGCTGACCGCCCCGGCCTCGGCCAACGTCCACCGCAGGTCGTCCCGCATGGCCGGGACGAGCAGCCCGTAGGCGAACCGCGCGAGTCCCAGCGCGGACGCGGTGCCGAGCGCCAGCCGCGCAGCCGGCCAAGTCACGGTCATCGCACTCCGATAGATCGAACCGATCGGTACGATCTGGACGCTAGCACATTGATCGAACCGATCGGTACCATCGCGGGCATGCCGGTCACCAAAGGCTCGACGATCGACCCGGAGCGGACGCGCACCGCGATCCTGCACGCGGCCACCGAGGTGCTGTACGAACGCGGGCTCGACGGCATCGGCGTCGCCGGGCTCTGCGCACGCCTCGGCGTGTCCAAGGAGACGCTCTACCGGCACTTCGGCACCAAGGACGGGCTCGTCCAAGCGGTCCTCGAAGCGCGTAGCGACCGGGTCATCCGCTGGCTGACCGATGCCGTCACGGCCGCGGGCGATGATCCCGCCGACCAGATCACCGCCCTGTTCGACGCTCTTCAGGGGTGGTACGACGAGCCGGCTTTCCGTGGCTGCGCGCTGCTCAACGCGGCCACCCAGCACCACACCGAGGCGGTCCGGACCATCACCGCCCGCCACCTCGGCCGCTACCTCGAACTCCTCACCAAGATCGCCGGCCGGGCCGAAGTCACCGACCCGCAGCTTCTCGGGCGCCAGCTGCTCATCCTGGTCGAGGGCGCCACCGTCGTGGCCGACCACCACAACCGCGCCCTCGCGGGCGAACACGCACGCCAGGCCGCGCTCGCCCTGCTCGCCGCCCACCGTTCCTGACGGCTCTCCGTCGGCGTCGGCGAATTCGCGCCGCCGCCGAACGGGTCTAGGCGGCGACCTTCTCCCACCGGGCCACCGGGGACGAGCCGAGGAACTGGTCGCCGTACAGATCGCCGCGGTCCGGGAAGAACGTCAGGATGTTGCGCGCCCCCGTTGTCTCCACCAGCTTCCGCGCTCCCTGCAGGGCGATCCCTGACGTGCCGCCCGCGTAGATGCCGCGGCCGGCCAGCTCGCGCACGCCTTCCGCCGCTTCCTCGTCCGTCGAGTAGTACACGTCCTCCACCAGGTGCAGGTTGGAGCCGATCACCTTCGGGACGCAGTTCGTGTTGCCGATGCCGCGCAGGACGCTCGGGCCGGGCTCCAGGCCGAACGTCGCCGAGCCGACGCGGTCCGCCACGTAACACGGGATTCCCTTGGCGCGCAGCATTTCCGCGAGACCGACGAAGTGACCGCCGGTGCCGACCACGAAGATCGCCGCGTCGATCCAGTCGAGGTCCAGCTTCGGCTCGACGCTCGGCACCAGCCAGCGGCGGTACACCGCCGGGTTGAGGTCGGAGTTGTTCTGGTCCGTCCAATGCATGTCCGGGCGCTCGGCCAGCAGCGCCTCCAGCAGCTCCACGCGGGACTGCTGGGTGCCGCCGGTCGGGTGCGGGCCGCTGACGATGTGCAGCTCGGCGCCGAGCAGCTCGATCTTGCGCCGGGTGACCGCCGGGATGTTCGGGTCGGTGACCAGTTCGATCGGGTGGCCGAGAATCTTGCCGGCCAGCGCGAGGCTCACGCCGAGCGAGCCCGACGTCGACTCGATCACCGTCTGGCCGGGCTTCAGCAACCCGGCTTCGTAGGCCAGCAGCAGGATCCCGAACCCGAGGATGGACTTGAAGCTCGACTCGGTCGTGGTCATGCCGTAGATCGCGCGCAGCCGGCCGCGGCCACCGGCGATCGGGCCGCAGTCGAGCACCGGAAGGTCGGCGAACCCTTGTAGCATCCGCTCCGCGACGACCCGCGGCTCCTCGATGCCGCTCCAGTCCTCGATCACGAGACGATCCTTTCGGGAGCCGCGGGAATGGAAAACAGCCGGACGAACGTCGTGATCATGCTCGGATCACCCTTCGCCTCGACCAGGCCGAGCCACAACGCGTCGGTCGGGCTCAGTTCCCCGGACATCAGGTGCTTGAGCAGTGGTGACTCGATGACGAGATCGGCACCCGGCAGCGGGCCCTCCTCGACCGTGAGCACCCCGTCGTCGACGCGGGCGCCGACGACCAGCTCGCCGAAGCGCACCTCGAAGCCCGCCCGGATCCCGCGGGCGCGGTCCGGGCGGAACGTCGAGCGCAACGCGAGGATGGCGATGTCGATCGAGTAGAGGTCACCGGGGCTCGGGTCGCCGAGCGAGCGCGCGCCCCAGAGGCCGAGCTCCAGCAGGATCGGTTCCAGCGCTTGGCCGTACCCGGTCAGCTCGTAGGCGCCGGCCGCGCCGAGCCGGACCACCCCGGCCTCGACGAGGTCGGCCAGCCGGCGCGCGAGGATCTCCGCGGACACCCGCGGCAGCGTCTCGTGCAGTTCGGCGAACAGCTTCGGGCCCAGGATCAGGTCCCGGACGACGAGCACCGACCACCGCGAACCGATGATCTCGAATGCCCGCGCGAGGCCGCAGTACTGGCCGAGCGGTCGGTCTGTCATGCCGGGTTCCCTTCAGCTCGCCAGTCGTCGCGGTACCGCGACCGAATCGGTCATCCGGTCGAGGATCGCGCGCAGCACCGGGGTGGTGGTGCCGAAGTTGAGGCGCACGAAGCCGTCACCGCCGGGGTTGTACTTGGTGCCGGCGGCCAGTTCGACCCGCGCCCGCTCGAGGAAGTACCCGGCCGGATCGTCACCGCAGCCGAGCGCCCGGCAGTCCAGCCAGGCCAGGTAAGTCGCTTCCGGCGCGTGGTAACGGACTTCCGGCAGCCGCTCGGCGAGCAGGCTCCCGATCAGCCGCCGGTTGTCGTCGAGGTAACCGACCACGGTGTCCAGCCAGTCGGAGGCCTCGGTCCAGGCGGCGAGGCTGGCGCGCATGCCGAGCACGTTGACGTTCGGCCCGGCCGGCATCGCGGCGAGCTTTTCCCGCAGGGCCGACGGTCCCACGTGCCCGACCGCACAGCGCATGCCGGCGAGGTTGTACGCCTTGCTCGCGCCGTACAGCGTCACCGTCCGGGCTTCGAGCGCCGGATCGAGCGACGCGAACGGCAGGTGCCGGTGGGGCGCGTAGGTGAGGTCTGCGTGCAGGTCGTCCGAAATCACCGTGAGGTCGTGGCGCTCGGCGACCTCGCCGAGCGCGGCCAGCTCGGCCCGGGTGAACACCCGTCCGGTCGGGTTGTGCGGGTTGACCAGGATCAGCACCCGGCACCCTTCGCGGGCCGCACGGCGGGCGAAGTCTTCGGCGTCGAACACCCAGCCGGCCGAGGTGCCGGACAACGGGATCGGCACCATGCGCAGGCCCAGCTGCCGGATCATCGCCGGGAACGGCCCGAACGCCGGGGTGTGGATCGCGACGCCGTCACCGGGCCGGGTGCTCAGCTCCAGTGCCGTCCGCACGGCGTGGGTCACGTCGGTGAACTCGCGGACGTGCTCCGGAGCGGGGAACCAGCCGTAGCGGGCCGACATCCGCTGCGCGAAGGCCGCGCGCAACGGGCTCGCGTTGTCCGTCCAATTGGGATAGCCGAGGTCAGCCTGGTCGAGATAACCGCGCACCGAAGCCAAAACCTGCTCCGCGACCGGGAAGTCCATGTCCGCGATCGACGCCGGGAGCACGTCCGGCGCGGGAGCGCCCCACTTCACCCCGGGGCGGAACCGCAGGGTCCGCTCGTCGAGCCGGTCGAAGATCAGGTACCGGGCCCTTTGCGATGCGCGCATGGCTCAAGAACACCGTGGTGGCAGGGGGTTGTCATCTTCGGAGGTGCTCAGCGCCGATAGCACGTCCGGAGGTGCGTCTCATAGGTTGGACACCCCATGCTGACTCGCAGTGATCCTGTGTCGGAGACGGAGAGGAACGCGATCCGGATGGCCGCGCAACACCCGAGCGAACCCGTCGAAGGTAATGGCGACAGTCCCTTTCCGCTGACCGAAATCCAGTACGCGTACTGGGTCGGCCGCGGGCCGAACTTCGTGCTGGGCAACGTTGCGCCACACGCCTACTTCGAGCTCGAGGGCCGCCGGCTCGACCCCGGCACACTGACCACGGCGTGGAACCGGCTCATCGACCGCCATCCCATGCTGCGGGCGGTCGTCGGCACCGACGGCAGCCAGCGCGTGCTGCCCGAAGTGCCCCGGTTCGCCATCGACGTCGTCGACCTGCGGGACGCGCCGGCGGCCGAGGTCGAGGGCAAGCTCGAAGAGATCCGGTCGGCCATGTCGCACCGCGTGTACGACGCGTCGCAGTGGCCGCTGTTCGACGTGCGCATCAGCCGCCTCGCCGAGGCGGACCGCCTGCACATCAGCCTCGACCTGCTGATGGTCGACCTGGCCAGCGTCACGGTGCTGTTCAGCGAATGGCAGCTGCTCTGCGAGAACCCGGCGCACGAGCTCCCGCCGATCGACGTCTCCTTCCGCGACTACGTGCTCGCGCTCGAGCGCAACGCCGGCTCCCCGCGCACCCAGCGGGCCCTCGAGTACTGGACGTCCCGCGCCGCCACGCTCGCGCCGCCGCCGGACCTGCCGCTGGCCGCGTCGCCGGTCGCGGTGCACAAGCCGCGGTTCACCCACCGCGAGTTCCAGCTCGACCCGGACGCCTGGAAGCGCCTGCGCGACCGGTCCGAGGCGAAGGGGCTGACCCCGACGACCGTGCTGGCGACCGCCTTCTCCGAGGTCCTCGCCGCGTGGAGCGGGACGCTGAAGTTCACGCTGAACCTGACCCTGTTCAACCGGCTCCCGCTGCTGCTCGCCGAAGACGGCGAAGGCCACCGGGTCCTGCACCCGCACCTGCGCCGGGTGGTCGGCGACTTCACCTCGATCTGCCTGCTGGAGGTCGACACCGCCGAGGGCACGTTCGAGGAGCGGGTGCGCCGTACCCAGCGCCAGCTCCAGCAGGACCTGCGCCACCGGCACGTCAGCGCGCTGCACACGCTGCGCGAACGCCGCCGGCTCGGGCTGGACACCGCGTTCGGCACCATGCCGGTCGTGTTCACCAGCGGCCTGGGCACGGTCGCCGACGTCACCGGCCCGCGCGACTTCTTCGGCGACATCACCTACCGGATCAGCCAGACCCCGCAGGTCTGGTTCGACCACCAGGTCGTCGACTTCACCGGCTCGCTCGACCTGACGTGGGACGTCGTCGAAGAGCTGTTCCCGGGCACCTTGCTCGACGACATGTTCGCCGCCTACACCGGCCTGGTGGAGCGGCTCGCCGCCGAAAGCGCCTGCTGGGACGGCGAACTGCGGGTCAGCCCGCCGCAGTACCAGCTCATCGAGCGCGACGAGGTCAACCGCACCGCCGGCCCGCTGCCGGACGGCCTGCTGCACGAGCCCTTCCTGGCCGCGGCCGCCGCGCACCCGGACGCTCCGGCCGTCATCACCAGCGCCGGCACCGTCACCTACGGCGAGCTCGCCGGCCGGGCGGGCGCGGTGGCGGAGGCGATCACGCGTTCGGGTGACGGCTCGCCGGTGCGCGACCGGCTGGTCGGCGTCAGCCTGGACAAGGGCGCCGACCAGGTCGCGGCCGCGTACGGCGTCCTGCTCGCCGGCGCGGCCTACCTGCCCGCCGGCGCCGGGCTGCCGGCCCAGCGGCGCAACGGGATCCTCACCGACGGCCAGGCGGCCACGGTCGTCACGACGTCCCGGCTGGCCGACCAGCTCGACTGGACCGGCTGCGCCACCACGCTCGTGCCGATCGACAAGCTGGCGGCCGTGGAGACCCCGCCATCGAGCACCGCCGAGCCGTCGGACCTGGCCTACGTGCTGTTCACCTCCGGCTCGACCGGGCGGCCCAAGGGCGTGATGATCGAGCACCGGTCGGCGCTGAACACCGTCGCCGACATCACCGAGCGGTTCGGCGTGACCGACGGCGACCGGGTCTTCGGCCTGGCCGAGCTGAGCTTCGACCTGTCCGTGTACGACCTGTTCGGCGCGCTGGGCACGGGTGCGGCGCTCGTGCTGCCCGACCCGGACCAGACGAGCGAGCCCGCGCACTGGGCCGAGCTGATGAGCGAGCACGGCGTGACCGTGTGGAACTCGGTGCCGGCGCAGATGCAGATGCTGGTCGACCACGTCGAAGCCGTCGGCGACGTCCCCGAGGGCCTGCGGCTGGTCATGCTCAGCGGCGACTGGATCCCGGTCGACCTGCCCGGCCGCATCCACGACCTCTGGCCGGACGCCACCGTGATCAGCATGGGCGGCGCGACCGAGGCGTCGATCTGGTCCAACTACCACCAGGTCGAGGAGGTACCCGAAGGCACGCGCAGCATTCCCTACGGCGTCCCGCTGCGGAACCAGCGCTTCCACGTGCTCGACGCCGGCCTGCGGCCCTGCCCGGACTGGGTGCCGGGTGAGCTGTATATCGAAGGCACCGGCCTGGCCCGCGGGTACTGGCGCGACCCGGAGAAGACCGACGCCAGCTTCCTGCGGCACCCGGTGACCGGCGTCCGGCTCTACCGCACCGGCGACCACGGCCGGTACCTGCCCGGCGGCATCATCGAGTTCCTCGGCCGCCGGGACGGGCAGGTCAAGATCCGCGGGCACCGCGTCGAGCTCGGGGAGATCGAAGCCGTGCTCGGTCAGCACGCGGGGGTCGACCGCGCGGTCGCGGTCAAGGCCGAAGACGATGGCACCGGCGCCCGGCTGGTCGGCTACGTCATCCCGGCCCGCGACGCCGCGGACGGGCCGGACTCCTTGTACCGCAAGGAAGTCGCCGACCCGGCCGAGTCGGAGCGAACTTGGCGCGCGCTGTGCGACGGCGCCCTGCCCGCGCCCGGCCCGTCGGCCACCGAGCTGGCCGCGGCCTGGGCCCAGCTCGACGAGGTCTACGCCCACGCCGCGGCGATGGCCCTGAACTCGTTCGGTGTCACCGGCGAGGTCGACGTCCCGGCGCTGCTGCGCTCGGCGGGAGTGGCGGCGCGGTACGAGAGGTGGCTGCACCGCGCGGCCGCCAACCTGACCGGACGGGGCATGCTGCCGGGCTCGCTCCCGACGGCCATCCCGGACGAGCTGGTGGCCGCCACGCACCGCGTGCTCGGCGACAAGCTGGGTGTGCCGGGCGACCTGACCGACTGGCTGATGACCATCGCGGCGAACGTCGAGGGTGTGCTCACCCAGAGCATGCACTCCGCCGAGCTGTACGCGAACGACCGCACGCCCGCGGTGTACGAGCACCTCTTCGGGCCGGTGCACCTCGCCGCCACCGAAGCGATCCGGCGCGTCACCGCGGCGTGGCCCGAGGGCAAGCCGTTGCGGATCCTGGAGGTCGGCGCGGGGTACGGCACGTTGACCAAGCACGTCGTGCCGGAGCTGCCCGACCACGCCGAGTACACCTTCACCGACATCTCGACCTACTTCACCGAGCGGGCGCGGGAACAGTACGCGGACTACCCGAACATCGGCTTCGACCTCTTCGACGTCGACAAACCCGCCGACATCCAGGGCTTCGACGGACGGGCGTTCGACCTGGTCATCGCCGGCAGCATGCTGCACGACGCCAAGCAGATCCGGCGGGCCGTGCGCAACCTGCGGTCGGTGCTCGCGCCGGGCGGGCTGCTGCTGCTGGTCGAGCAGACCGCGTTCCACGACTGGTTCGACCTGACGATGGGGCTGCAGCAGGGTTTCGACGGCTACGAGGACACCGACCTCCGCTCGGCGCACCCGCTGCTCGACGCGGCCACCTGGCGGTCCGAGCTGGCCGGAGCCGGGTTCGCCGACTCGGCGGTGCTGACGCCCGAGGGCAGCGGCATGGCGTCGGTCGGCTTCGACGTGATCGCCGGCCGCGCGCCGGACGAGAGCAGCCGGTTCGACGGCGAGCGGCTGCGCTCGTTCCTGGGTCTGCACCTGCCGAAGCACATGGTGCCGAGCACGATCCACGCCATCGACGAGCTCCCGCTCACCAGCACCGGCAAGGTCGACCGCGCCACGCTGGCCAAGGCGCGCGGCCGGGCGTCGGCGGCCGGGCGGCCGGCCAAGCCGCCGCGCACCGAGCGGCAGCGCAAACTCGTCGAGATCTGGTGCGCGGTGCTCGGCCTGAGCCACGCCGACCTCGGGGACGACTTCCTGGAAGCCGGCGGCGACTCGCTGCTCGCGGCCCGGCTGGTCGCCACCATTTCGTCGGCGTTCGGCATCACGGTCGCCGTCGCCACGGTGCTGGAGTACCCGACCGTCGAACTCCTAGACGGTTACCTGGAGCAGATCCTCGGGGCTTCCGAGCTGCTTCCCGACGTTGCGGAGGTCGTTTCGTGAACGCGCACGAGGAGGACCTGAGGACGTGGCTGACGACGTTCGTCGCCGACGTCCTCGACATCGGCGCCGACGAGGTCGACCCGGGCGCGCCGTGGGAGTCGCTCGGGGTCGACTCGGCGATGACGCTGGTGCTCGTCGCCGACCTGTCGGTGGTGCTCGGCCGGACCGTGCAGCCGATCGAGGTGCTGAGCAACCCGACGATCGACGCGGTCGTCGAGCACCTGCTGACCGTCGAAGCGGTGGGGGGCGAGCGACCGTGAAGCCGCGCGCCACCGCCCGATGGTTCGTCCGGGGCCAGGCCCGGCCCGGCCGGTCCCCGCTGTTCTGCTTCCCGCACGGCGGCGGGTCGGCCGCGGAGTTCGTCCGCTGGTCGCGCCGGCTGCCCGGGGTCGAGCTCAGCGCCGTGCAGCTGCCCGGGCGCGGGTCGCGGCTGTCCGAGCCGGTGCTGTCCACCATGGACGAAGTGGTGGCCGCGGTGGTCGACGTCATGCCGACCACCGCGCCGTACTCGGTGTTCGGGCACAGCCTCGGCGCGCTGGTGGCCTACGAGGTCACCCGCGAGCTGCGGCGCACCGGCCGCCGGCTGCCGGACAGCCTGGTCGTCTCCGGCTTCCCGGCGCCGTCGACGAAGCGGACCGAGCCGCCGGTGCACGGGCTGCCCGACGACGAGCTGGTCGCGGAGGTGGGCCGCCGGCACGGCGGCCTGCCCGGCGAGATCCTCACCGATCCGGAGCTGAAGACGATGGTCGCCCGGTACCTGCGGGCCGACTACCGGGTGCTGGAGACCTACCAGTGGCGTCCCGGAGCGCCGCTGCCCGTGCCGCTGACCGTGTTCGGCGGCCGGGACGACTCGATCGGCGAGGACGAGCTGCGCGCGTGGGGGGAGCACGTGACGGAGCCGATCACGGTGCGGCAGTTCGCCGGCGGCCACTTCTACTTCCGGGAGAACCCGGCCGTGGTCCTGCGCGCGCTCGCGGCGGCCCTCCGGTCGACGGTGCCCGCGGACAGGGCGGCGTGACCATGTGGGTCTTCATTGCGGCAGCGCTGGTCATCATCATCATTCCCGGCCCGGACCAGGCGCTCATCACCCGCCAGGCGCTGGTCCGCGGCAAGGGGTCGGGCTTCATGACGACGTTGGGCGGGGCGACCGGCCTGTCGGTGCACGCCGCGGCCGCGTCGCTCGGGCTGACGGCGATTCTGGTGACGTCCCCGGTGGCGTTCACGGTGCTGAAAGTGGTCGGCGCGGTCTACCTGTTCTGGATGGGCGTCCAGACCGTCCGCATCGCCCGCCGCGCGGCGAGCAGCCAGCCGACCGGCGAGCCGACCGACCGGAAACCGTTGCGCTGCCTGCGGAAGGGCTTCCTGACCAATGCGCTGAACCCGAAGCTCGCGGTGTTCTTCCTGACGTTCCTGCCGCAGTTCCTGCCCACGAACGGGCCGGTGCTGGGGAAGGCGCTGATGTACTGCGGAGTGTTCGCGGCGCTGTACCTGACGTGGTTCAGCCTGTACGTCTTCACGGTGGACCGGATCGGCGCGGTCCTGCGGCGGCCGAAGGTGCGCTCGGGGATCGAGTACAGCACGGGTGTGCTGCTGCTCGGGTTCGGTGTCGGGCTGGCCATCCAGGGGATTCCGTGACCTCATCGCGTGCGCGCCGCCGTGCCCTCTGCTTGATCGCGGGGCGGCAGATCCGATCACGGGCGGCCGACCCGAACTCACAAGGCCGGCCGCCGCTCGACCGGCAAGCCTCGCGGTCACCAGCCCCGATGTCCACGCGAGACGATTACAACGCCGACCTTCCTTGCCGAGGCGCTAGAACACGCGGCGGTCGTCGCTCCTGCGGTCGTCCTGGACGAAGTGCGGGTCGTAGACGCCTGAGCGTGCTGTGCGCCGCCACAGCCGTGCGAAATTCCGGGGGCCGCCGGCGAGATCGACGATCGTCATCGACGGCTGCGCGTCCTCGAGGCAGCGGGCGACCCATCGCCCTGCGGGATCGATCACGCCGGACGGTACGCCGGAGAGCGCGTCCTGCGCCGGTCCGGCGTAGCTGACCCAGTAGCTGTTGGTGGCTGCGTGCGCCTGCGCCTGGGTGGCGAAGGTGCCGTCGTCGGTTTGCCGGCCCGGCCCGGCTGTCGAGAACAGGACACAGTCGACGTCGAGCCGTTCGTACTCGATGAACAGCTCGGGGAAGTGGACCTCCATGCCGAGCAGGAGGCCGAACCGCACCCCGTCGATGTCGAAGGTCACCGGAGCCGCGCCCGGCGTGTACATGTGGGTGACCTTGGTGTTCGACAACATGCGCTCGTCGTAGCGCGTGACCACCTCGCCCCGGTCGGAGATCACGTACAAGCTGTTGTGCGGGCGGTGCGGCGGCGTCAGGCGATGCACCGAGCCCAGAACGGTCCACAGCCTGAGTTCCCCGGCCGATTCCGCAATCGCGGCCAGCTCCTCTCGCAGCACATTCCACTCGAACCGGTTCCAGTCCGCCGGCCCGACCTTGTCCGGGCCGTCGACGGACATGATCCGCTTGTGGGGAGAACAGGTCACGCCTTCGGGAAAGTGCACGAGTGTCGCGCCCGCTTCGTGCGCCTCGCGCATCAGCCGGCGTATTTCGCGCCCGCTGTCCCGCAGCCCCGCGCTGTCGCGGGGATCTTCGCGCAGAATGGTCTGTGCCACGGCCAATCGCAACTGCTTCGTCTCGGCCATGACCTCGCCTGCCGGAGTTCGCCGGAAGTGCCGGAGAGCAGTCGTGTACGACTGCCCGGTTTTGGCCGCGCGGGTACGAACCCTGCGTTTGAAGTTCTTGTTCGCTGTCATCGAAGTCCTTCCGCACCTCGGACGGAGGTTCCCCCAGCGAACATCACACCCGAGACGGACGGACAAGGACACCGGCCCGAGACGAAAGGTCCCTTTGCCTCCGTTCGAGACTGCGCTGGGGGCAGTCGAGAGAGGTCCGGCGTGAGCCACGCCGGAGATCACCGTAGCACGGCCGGCCGTTCATCCGCCGGTCGTTGCGGGGGTGTCTGCGCACTTGCGGCGCCAGGCCGAGGGGCTGACGCCGCGGGCGCGTTTGAAGGCGACGCTGAAGGCGAAGGCGTCCTCGTAGCCGACTGTGCGGGCCACGGTGGCGACGGTTGCCTCGGTGTCCCGGAGCAGGTCCGCCCCCAAGGTCATCCGCCAGCCGGTGAGGTAGGTGAGCGGTGGCTGGCCGGCCAAGGTGGTGAAGCGGGCGGCGAAGGCGGCGCGGGACATGCCGACCTCGGTGGCCAGCGCGGCCACTGTCCACCGGTGGGCGGGATCGTCGTGCATCAGGCGCAGCGCGTCGCCGATGGTGGGATCTTCCAAGGCTCGGTACCACGCCGGGAGCACGGCCTGCGGCCTGGCACACCAAGCGCGCAAGGCCAGCACGAGCACCAGGTCCAGCAAGCGGGCGAGGACGGCGTCCTGGCCGGGTTCGTCGCGCGCGACCTCGGCGGCGAGCAGGTCCAGCGCCGGCCGGGTTCGCGGCGCGGCGGGCACGACCGCCAGCGGCGGAAGCATGTCCAGCAGCCGGGCACCGGCGTCACCGTGGAGCTCGTAGGCGCCGCGCAGCATGGTGGTTGCCCCGGGCAGGCTGTCGCCGTAGGTACGGGGTGCGGAGTGCCGTTGGGCCTGCGCCGGCACCTCGCCTCCGCCGGGGAAGTGTTTCCTCCCCTGGTGGATCACGAACCCGGGTGGGGTGGCCGGGTCGTCGGCGATCGTGTGCCGGCCGGGTCCCTTGATGAGGGCGATGTCCCCCGGGGCAAGCCGCACCGCGGCGGCACCGGCGTCGTCGAACCTGGCCGAAGCGCTCCCGCCGAGTGTGGCCACGACGGTCAGCGGTGGCGGATCGGCGTAGGTCACCGACCACGGTGGCCGCCGGATCAGCTGCCGGACTCGCGTGTTGCCGGCGCGGGCCCGGACCAGCAGATCGCTCAGCACGTCCACCCCGCCCATCGTAGACGATCACAAAGGTATTCCCGACGTTCTCCCATGGATCGTCCTCGAGTGGGGGAGTTGGCTGTCCGGCATGCAGAACATCCTCATCGTCGGCGGCGCCGGGAAGACCGGTCGCCGCATCACCCGCCGCCTCAGGGCCGCCGGCCAGGCAGTGCGAACGGCTTCCCGCACCGGCGGGGACATCGCGTTCGACCTCGCGGATCCGGCAACCTGGGCACCCGCGCTCGAGGGCGTCAAAGCCGCTTACGTCGTGGAACCCGACCTGCGGGCGAGCGGGGACCGCATCCCCAGGTTCGTGGCCGAAGCGGTCGCCGCGGGGGTGCGGCGGCTGGTGCTCCTGTCGGCCGGCGGCGTCGGCGAGGCCGACGACCGCCACCCGCTCAAGGCCGCCGAACAGGCCGTGCGCGCCTCCGGGCTCGACTGGACCATCCTGCGCCCGGACTGGTTCTCGCAGAACTTCAGCGAGGGGCCCTGGGTGCCGGGGGTCCTCGCCGGGACGCTGTCCCTGCCTGCCGGCGAAGGACGCACGCCGTTCATCGACGCCGAGGACATCGCCGAAGTCGCCGCGGCGGCGCTCACCGACGACCGCCACCGGGGCCGGATCTACCAGCTGACCGGGCCACGGGCCATCAGCTTCGGTGAGGCGGCCGACCTCATCGGCAAGGCGACCGGACGCACGATCCGTTACACCGACGTCGCCCCCGAGGCCCACATCGAGAGCCAGGTCGCCAACGGCATCCCGCCCGACATCGCGCGGCTGCTCACCGGCATTTTCGTCGCCATCCGCGACGGCTCGGCCCCCGAGCCCACCGACGGCGTGGAACGGGCCCTCGGCCGGCCCGCCAGGCCGTTCGAGGACTACGTCACCGAAACCGCCGCCGCCGGTCTCTGGAACTGACCCGGCCGGCCACTCGGGTCCGGTCTCCCGGCGAGAAGGGCGGTCGGGTCAGGCGTCGACGATCTGCCACTGCTGGTTGGTGCCCGTGTTGGTCGCCCAGGCGATCACTCGGGCGCCGTCGTTCGCCGAGCCGCCTTCCACGTCCGCGCAGAGGCCGGTGCGGACGTTGACGAGCCGGTAGTAGCCGTCACCGGTGTCGGCGAGCTTCCACCACTGGTTGTCGCTGCCGGCGTCCTGCGCCTGGTCCAGCTGGGTGCCCTGGCCGGCTCCGGCCGGGCTGTCGAGCAGCCGGCCGCTGTTGCGGTTGACCAGACGGACCGAGCCGTCCGGATTGGACAGACGCTGCCACTGCTGGTTGGGTCCGCCGGACCAGGTCCACTGGACGACCTTGACGCCGTCGGCCGTTCCGTTGCCGGTGACGTCGAGAACCTTGCCGCTGCGCCGGTTGACCACCCTGACGTACCCGCTTTGCGGGGGCTGGGACAGGGAGACGGTGATGTCGGTGCGCTGGTTCGCCGTCAGGGACACGACTCTTGCGTAGCCGCCGACGGGCGAGGTGGTGACGGGCGCGGAGGTGGTCACCGACGTCATGCCCCGGCGGCTGATCAGCGTGACGTCCTGGTCGATGGCCGACGTCACGGACAGCGTGGCCGTGCGGGCGGGCAGGTCCCAGGCGAGACTGTGGACCCGGATCCGGCCACGCGCCCGGACGCCGGTGATCGAGCCCTTGGCCAGTTGTGCGGGCAGGGCCGGGAGGATCTCCAGCACGCCCGGCCGGGAGTAGAGCAACGCCTCGGCCAGCACGCCGGGTATCGCGTGGGCGGCGTCGGCGTTGTAGGTCTGCAGGTTCGGGTTGTGCGACGTCATCAGCGACCGGAAGATCATGGTGTTGCCGATGATCTTGCGGAGGTTGGCGTAGACCTTTCCGCCGTCCTTCAGCCGGGCGGCGGCCAGCGCCCGGTGCAGGCTCCCGTGGGCGGACAGGTTCTCGTCGCCGCGCAGTTCCAGTGCCCGCAGCGCGGGCGCGATCAGCTCGGGCCGGGTCTCGGGGTTGATCTCGTGCAGCGGCCAGGCGCCGTACAGGTGGTGGACGTGCCGGTGGTTGTAGTTGTCGTTGAGGCTCGGCCAGGACCACTCCGCCAGGGCGTTGTCCCCGTTGATCCGGTACGCGGGCAGTTTCCCGAGCAGCGCCGTCCAGCGCTGGACGCCTTGGCCGCTGCCCTGTTCCACGCCGAGGGCGTTGGCCGCGGAAATGGCGGCTTGGAGAGCGTGCTTGCCGGCCATGATGTCGCCGGTGGCGTTGACGGACAGCAGCACACCGGTGTTGCCGGGCGCGTTCTCCATCGAGAACGACGGGACGAACACGACTTTGCCGCCGGCGTCCGTCCGGGTCAGGAAGTCCTCGTAGAACAGCGCCAGTTCCATCAGCGCGGGGCCCAGCTTGTCCCGCAGGAACGCCTGGTCGCCGGTGACCTCCCAGTACTCGACGAGCGGGTAGAGCAACCAGTCGGCGCCGCCGGTCCAGGTCTGGCCGGGGAACCCGGCGTCGAAGTGGAGCATGTGCCCGTACTCGCCGTCGGTCCGGGACGGGGCGAGGAAACCGCGGGCGCCGTAGAGGTTCCGGGCGTTGGTGCGCCATTGGGCGAGCTGGCCGAGGATGAGGGTGAAGTAGCCCTGCATGGCTTCGGGGGTGTCGAGGATGTTGCCGCCGGCGACCTGGAGGTTGATGTTGGCGTCGGTGGTGAAGTCGTCGGCCCAGGCGCCGGTCCACGTGCCGGTCCAGATCCCCGTCAGCCGCGGCGGCAGGATCCCGCTGGAGCTGATGAACAGGTACCGCCCCGAGTCGTAGAGCCGCTCCAGCAGCGCGATGTCGATGACGCTCCGGTTGTTGTTCTGCCGGGTGATCAGCTGGCTGACCGGCAGTGCCCGGTCGGCGGCGGAGACGTCGAGGTCCAGCCGGGAGCGGTCGTACCAGGCGGTGTGGATCGCGGCGTGCCGTGAACGCAGGGCGCTGTAGTCGGTGTCGACCACGGCCAGCGCCGCGTGCAGCGGCTGGGAATCCCACGCGTTCGGCGTCTCGTACCGGTCGAGCTTGGTGAGCAACAACAGCCGCGACGCTCCGGACACGACGATGGTGGCTCCGCCGGCGGAGACGGTGCCGCCGGTCGGGACGACGCGCGTGACGCCTTCGTAGCCGAACGCGCCCTGCCCGGAAGGATAGGTACCGCGCAGGTTCAGGTAGCCGGAACCGCTGCTGACGGTGGCCCGGGTCGTGAAGCCCACGCTGCCGGGCACGCCGTCCAACGCGGTGTTCACGCTCAGGGTCGCGTCGATCGTCCGCCCGGGCGCCGGCGTCAGTTCGTGGACGATCACCCGGTCGGCGCGGGAGACGAACGCCCGGCGGGTCCACGTGCCGGTGCCGTCGGTCCAGCCGGCGGTGACCTCGCCGGTGCGGAAGTCGGTCACGCGGCTGTAGTCGTTGGCCGTGGTCATGGCCGGCGTCGCGATCCGGAGTTCGTACGCCGGGTGGTAGGTCTGGGTCCAGCGCAGCGACCAGCCGGCCGCGAAGTCCCGGTTCGCGCCGGCGTAGTCACCGGCGAGCGCCTTGTCCCGGACGCCCTGCAGGCGTCCCGAAATCACCGGCGGGGTAACCGATCGGGAGCCGTTGGGCAGGACGAGACGGTGGTAGTTGAAGATCACCTTCTCCAGCGTCGGCGCGCCGTACAGCGTGGCGCCGTACTCGCCGTTGCCGGTCAGGAAGCCGTCCGTCCAGGACGTGGCCGGGCTCGTGTCGTAGATGCCGCGCTCGGGCGGGGTGATCTGCGGCGGAACGGCCGCCGCTGCCACGCCGGCCAGGAACCCCCGGGGAAGGGCGGCGGCCCCGGCGGTCAGCGCGGCGGCGGTGAGGAAGCGCCTGCGGTCGACGGGCAGGTCCATCACGCAAACTCCTTCGTCCGATGGCGGTCCCTCGGCGCGCAACGTCATGTCTTGGCCCGGGAGCCCGAGACATGTGATGGATTTTGGGCTCTTGATCTCGCCGATGTCCATACCTGGAGGCATCGGCGGGCCAAGATGCCGCCGTACGGCCCATTTTCGACCGACATGTGGCGGCTAGGGGCAATGGACGTGAAACTCTCTGGTCGTGAAAGATGTGATGTCTCAGTCCGGAAGGGTTGCCGATATCCTCTTGGAAACCGCAAGAGGGGGAGTTCCGTGGCTACTGTCGAGCGCACGCTCAGACCGATCGTCGTGCTGCTGTACATCAACGTGGGGATCAGCGTCCTGCTCACGGTGCTGACCTTCGTGTTCAAGAGTTCCGTGCTCGATTACCAGGTCCAGCACATGGTCGAGGCCGGGAAGGTCCTCCCGGGCCGGGAGGCGGCCACGCGGAGAGTGCTGGAGGGCACCCTCTGGATCCGGCCGCTGTCGATCCTGGTCGTTTCGGTCGTTTACGTCCGTTTCGTCGCGCGGCTGAAACTCGGCCTGCGACGCACTTACTACCGGCTCCTGGCCGTCGCGATCATCGGCGCGGGTGCGCTCGCCTATCTGATCGTCATCTCCCAGTTCCCGGTCTGGTACCGCGTCATCCAGGGTGTGCAGGGACTCGTGCTGCTGAGTTTGCTGCCGATATTGGCCACCAAGGACGTCCGGGACCACTTCGCGCCGCAGCCGGAGGCGATGAAGATCTGGGACGACGCGTAGTGGTGACGATTCGCTGACCTCGATGAATCGGCCTGCGAAATAACGCAGTCGCCTCGGGCTCCGGTCAGTGGCTTTGCAGGGGGTTGGGGCCGGCGCCGATGCCGCGGAGGAGCGTGTCGACGACGAGGGTGGCGAGGGCGTCGGTGTCGCTGTCCGCCTCGTCCCGGTCTTGGCTCGCTTCGTGGATCAGGGCGTAGTAGCAGCGCCGTGCCCAGGCGAGGTCGACGTCGGGGCGGAACACGCCCGCCGCCTGTGCTCTGGCGAACAACTGGTCGCAGCGGGCGAGCACGTCGGCGTGGACGTGCACGACGCCGGGGTCCGCCGAGGGCGCCCGGTCCATCGCGAAGGCCCAGCCGACCTTGACCCGCAGGACGTTCGCGGTCACCTGGTACAGGGCGACCAGGGGTGGCGTGGTTTCCGGGTGGGCGGCGACCACCGCGGCGTGGAACTGCTCGGTGGCCCAGGCGGTGAGCGCGCTGATGAGGGCTTCGCGGCTGGTGAAGCGCCGGTGGACGGTGGTGCGGGCGACGCCGGCGGCTTCGGCGATCTGCTCCATGGTGGCGGCGGGATTGCGCCGCAACGTCTTCTCGGCCGCCGCGAGGATGTTGCGCACGGTGCGCTCGGTGTCCACACGCAGCGGGCGTCCGCCATCCACCTGGTTCGCGTTGCGGTGAGCCACGACCGAAGACTACACCACAGTCGCACTCTGCCTCATACTTGCAACATCGATGTTGCGAGTTGTACGTTGAATGCATCTTCATCGACGCATCTGGAGGTTCTGATGGATCTGGAGCTGACCGGCAAGACCGCGGTGGTGACCGGCGCCGGCCGTGGCATCGGGCTGGCGATCACCGCCGCCCTGGCCGGGGAAGGCATGCGGGTGTTCGCCGCGGCGCGGACCGTCACCCCCGAGCTGAGGGACACCGGGGCGACCGCGATCGCGGTGGATCTGTCCACACCGGACGGACCCGCGCGGCTGATCGACGCGGCACTGGCCGAAGCGGTCGGCATCGACGTGCTGGTCAACAACGTCGGCGGTGGTGACGTCACCACGCTCGGCGGCTTTCTCTCGTTCGACGATCAGGTGTGGGCGGACAGCTTCGCGGTGAACTTCTTCGCCGCGGTCCGCGCCACGCGCTCGGCGCTGCCCAGCCTGCTCGGCCGCGGCGGTTCGATCGTGAACATCTCCTCCAACGGCGCCCGGATGCCCCACGCCGGACCCGTCATCTACACCACGGCCAAGGCGGCGCTGACCGCGTTCGGCAAGGCGATCGCCGAGGAGTTCGGTCCCCGCGGGGTGCGGGTCAACACCGTTTCACCAGGCCCGGTGCGCACTTCGCTGTGGGAAGACCCGGCCGGCTACGGCGCGGTGCTGGCCGAGTCGATGGGCATCGGACAGGACGCACTCGTGGCGGGGCTCCCCGCCGCGATGGGGATGACGACCGGGCGGCTCGTCGAACCCGCCGAGGTGGCCGCACTGGTCACCTACCTAGCGTCTCCCGCCGCCGGAAGCATCACCGGCGCCGACTACGTCATCGACGGCGGGTCGATCAAGACGTCTTAGGCCTGGGCGGAGGCGGCGATCCGGCCGGGCAGCCGGGCGGCCAGGAACCTGATCAGCTCGCTGATCCGCCGCGGTACGTGGGCGTCGTCGGAGCGGAGGGCGTAGATGTCGGCGGGCGGGGTCGGCACGTCGGGCAGGACGCGCACCAGGGCGCCGCTGTCGAGGTGGGTCCGGATCTGCCACTCCGAGCGCATGATCACCCCGTGCCCCTGCAGCGCCCAGTCGGTCACGACGTCGCCGTCGTTGCTCGACAGGCGGCCGCGCACCCGCACCTGACGCGGATTGCGGGCGTCTCCGAAGCGCCACAGGGCGAAATCGCCCTCGTTCTCGCGGAGCACGATGCAGTCGTGGGCCGCCAGGTCCTCGATCCGCTCGGGCGTCCCCCGTAGTTCCAGATAGGACGGTGCGGCGCACGGCACCCGGCGGTTCTTCGCCAGCCGCCGCATCCGCAGCGACGAGTCCGGGGGCGTGCCGACGTGGACGGCCAGGTCGAACTCGTGCCGGTGCGGGCGCAGGGGGAGCGCCGACGTCCGGAGCTGGACGCCCACCCCGGGATGCCGGGCGCCGAACTCGCCGAGCAGCGGCGCGACGTGCGCGCGGCCGAGGCCGAGGGTGGCCTGGACCACGATGGACCCGCGCAGGTCGCCGGAGCGGTGGGTGACGAGGTTTTCGAGCTCGTGCACCTGGTCGAGGATCGTTTCCAGGCGGGCGGCGAACAGTTCGCCCTCGGAGGTCAGCGTGAGCCGGCGGGTGCCGCGGTGCACCAGGCGGGCGTCGAGCCGGCGTTCCAGCGCGCTGAGGCGCTTGCTGACCACCGGGAGCGAGCACTCCAGCTCGCGCGCGGCCGCGGTCAGCGTCTCGCTGGAAGCGACCACGTGGAAGAAGCGGAGGTCGTCGATCGAGGTGGTCGCCCTTTCCATGGGCGAAAGGATAGGTTGCCGTGGCCGCTCTTGTCGTGGTGTGCACCGCCGATCAGGGTGAAAGGCGCGTGCCCCCTTGAACGACAGGAGCGTCCCGTGTCCCAGCGTCACCGCATCGCGGTCATCCCCGGTGATGGCATCGGCCGCGAGGTCGTCCCGGAAGGACTCCGGTGCCTGCGGGCCGCCGCCGACGTCCACGGGTTCGAGCTCGAGACCGTCGAATTCGGCTTCGCCTGCGCCGACTACTGGGTGCGGCACGGCGAGATGCTGCCGCCGGACTGGCCGGACGTGCTCGGCGGCTTCGACGCGATCTTCTTCGGCGCGGTCGGCTGGCCCGAGGTGGTGCCCGACCACGTTTCGCTGTGGGGCAGTCTCCTGCGGTTCCGCCGCGGCTTCGACCAGTACGTCAACTTGCGTCCGGTCCGGCTCCTGCGCGGGGTCCGCGGCCCGCTGCGCGACCACGAGCCCGGGGACATCGACTTCCTCGTCGTCCGCGAGAACACCGAAGGCGAGTACTCGAGCATCGGCGGCCGGATCTTCGAGGGCACCGACCGCGAAACGGTGCTGCAGGAGACCGTGATGACCCGGACCGGAGTGGACCGGGTGCTGCGCTATGCCTTCGAGCTGGCGGCCACCCGTCCCCGCAAGCACCTGACGTGGGCGACCAAGAGCAACGGCATCGCGATCTCCATGCCGTACTGGGACGAACGCGCGGAAGCGATGGCGAAGCAGTACCCGGACATCGTCGCGGACAAGGACCACATCGACATCCTCACGGCCAAGTTCGTCCTGGCGCCCGGGCGGTACGACGTCGTCGTGGCCAGCAACCTCTTCGGCGACATCCTTTCCGACCTCGGCCCGGCCTGCGCCGGGACGATCGGGATCGCCCCGAGCGCCAACATCAACCCGGACCGCACCTGGCCGAGCCTGTTCGAGCCGGTCCACGGCTCGGCCCCCGACATCGCCGGGCGCGGGATCGCCAACCCGGTCGGGCAGATCTGGAGCGCCGCCATGATGCTCGACCACCTGGGCGAGACCGCGGCGGCCGCGGCGGTCCTGGCCGCGATCGAAAGCGTGCTCGCCGAGCGGCCGGACGTGCTCACCCCCGACCTCGGCGGCTCCGGGACGACCGAAGGTCTCGGCACGGCGATCGCCGGCGAGATCGCGCACTCGAAGGCGGTGGCGTCGTGATGCCCGCGTTCGACCCGGTCGGCCTGGAGGTCCGGTGGGACCGGCTCGCGGCAGCGACCGACGAAGCCGCCTCGACCATGCTGCGCACGGCGTTCTCGACCATCATCCGCGAATCCAACGACTACACCGTCGTCCTGATGGACCGCCGGGGACGCACCATGGCGGAGTCGCGAGCCGGTATCCCCGGTTTCGCGGCCCTGATGAGCTCGCTGACCGCGCTCGTCCTGGAGCGGTTCCCGGCCGGGGACTGGCAGGACGGCGACTGCGTGATCACGAACGACCCGTGGATCGCCACCGGGCACCTGCCGGACATCGCCATGATCACCCCGGTCTTCCACGGGGGCGCCCTCGTCGCCTTCGCCGGGACGGCCGCGCACTCACCCGACATCGGCGGCACCCCGGCACTGGGCGCCACCGACCTGATCTCGGAGGGCCTGCTGATCCCGCCGCTGCGGTTGTACCGGGCCGGCCGGGTCGAGCAGGGCGTCAAGGACCTCCTGCTGGCCAACGTCCGGCTTCCCCGTCCGTTGTGGGGTGATCTGGAGGCGCAGGCCGCCGCCCACGAGGTGTGCCGGCGGCGCGCGCAGGAGTTCCTGGACGACTTCGGCGAGCCGGACTTCGAGAAGTTCGCCGCGGAGGTGCACGCGCTGACCGACGCCGCCATGCGGGCCGCCGTCCGCGAGCTGCCGGACGGCGTCTACCGGGCGAGCGTCGACGCCGACGGCGTCGAGGGGCACCCGACGCACATCGAGTGCGCGGTCACGGTGGACGGTGAGCAGATCGGGATCGACTACACCGGAAGCTCGGCGCAGGTGCCGTTCCCGGTCAACTCGACCCTGAACTACACGCGCGCCTACTCGGTGTACCCGCTGAAGATCATCCTCGACCCGGCCACCCGGACCAACTGGGGTTCCTACCGCGCGATCGGCGTGACCGCGCCGGCGGGGACGATCGTCAATCCGGCGTTCCCCGCGCCCGTCGTCGCCCGGCATCTCACCGGGCACCTGCTGTCGTGCGCGATCTACCGGGCGCTCGCGCCGGTGCTGCCCGGCCGGGTCATCGCCGACAGCGGGGGAGCGCCCGCGCTCCGCGTCCGGTTCTCCGGCGTCGACGACTCCGGCCGCCCCTTCGCCCAGATGCTCTTCGCCAACGCGGGAATGGGCGCGTCGCAGGAGAAGGACGGCTTGTCCACGACCGCTTTCCCCACCAACTCCGGCAGCGGCAGCGTCGAGGCCTTCGAGGTCGCGTCCCCGCTGCGGTTCGCGCGCAAGGAGCTCCGGCCGGGCTCCGGCGGTCGCGGACGCCGCCGCGGCGGGCTGGGGCAGGACGTCGAGGTGCACAACCCGACCCGCCGCCCGGTCCAGCTGGTGGTGCTCGGCGACCGCGAACGGCATCCGGCACTCGGGCTCGCCGGCGGGGAGCCGGGGGCCACGGCGCGGGCGGTGCTGGACACCGGGGAAACCGTGCCGCTGAAGTCGATTTCCCAGCTGGCGCCCGGTGCGTCCGTCGTCATCTCCTTCCCCGGCGGGGGCGGGTTCGGCGCGCCGGAGGACCGGGAGCCCGACCTGGAACTGGCCGACGAGCTCGGGGGGTACGTCCGATGAGCCGCACGGTCCGGATCGGCGTCGACGTCGGTGGCACGTTCACCGACCTGCTGCTGCACGACCCGGCACGCGACCTGACCTGGCCCGGCAAGCTGCCCACGACTCCGCACGCCCCGCAGGAGGCCATCACCGCGGGCGTCGCGCGGCTGCTGGCGGAGACCGATACGCCGGCGGGTGACGTCGCCGGTGTCGTGCACGGCACGACGCTGGTGACCAACACGCTGCTCGAACGCACCGGCGCCGTCGTGGGGCTGCTCACCACGAACGGGTTCCGGGACGTCCTCGAGATGGCGCGCGAGATCCGGTTAGACACGACCGACCTGCTCGCGCGGCCGGCACGCCCGCTGGTGCCCCGGCACCTGTGCCGGGGCGTCCGGGGCCGCTTGGCCGCCGACGGCACCGAGCTCGAGCCGCTGGCCGAGGACGACGTGCTGGCGCAGACCGCGTACCTGCTGGAACAGGGCGTCGAGGCGGTGGCGGTGACCCTGCTGCACGCCCACCGCGACGACCGGCACGAACGGCGGGTGCGGGAGCTGCTCGCGCGCGCCCACCCGCGGCTGCCGGTCACCCTCTCCAGCGCGGTCGCCCCGATCATCGGCGAGTACGAGCGAGCGAGCACGGCCTGTCTCAACGCCTACGTGCAGCCGTCGATGACGCGCTACCTGGACGGCCTGCGCGACGACCTGCTCGCCTTGGGCATCGACGCGCCCCTGCGCGTCATGCTCTCCGGGGGCGGGGTGACGACCCTGGCCGACGCGAAGGAGTTTCCCTTCCGGCTGCTCGAATCCGGCCCCGCGGCGGGAACGATCGCCGCGGCCGCCGTGGCGCGCCGGCTGGGCGAGCCGGACGTCCTCTCGTTCGACATGGGCGGCACCACGGCCAAGATCGCGATCGTGAGCGGCGGCGGTGCCCGTCGCCGGCACGACTTCGAGGCCGGCCGCGTCGACAAGTTCAAGCCGGGCTCGGGGCTGCCGGTCCGGTTGACGGTGGTCGACATGATCGAGATCGGCTCCGGTGGCGGGTCGATCGCCGCGCCCGACCCGCTGGGGCTGCTGAAGGTCGGGCCGCGCAGCGCCGGATCCGTCCCGGGGCCCGTCGCCTACGGGCGGGGCGGGGAGCGGCCGACCGTCACGGACGCGGATCTCGTGCTCGGCCACCTCGACCCGGCCGCCTTCCTCGGCGGGGAGATGCGGCTGCGGACTGCCGAGGTCCGCAAGGCACTGGACCGCGAGGTGGCCGAGCCGCTCGGCCTCGACACCGTCGGCGCCGCCTCGGGCATTGTCGAGGTGGCCACGGCGGGCATGGCGGCCGCGGCCCGGATGCACCTGTCCGAACACGGCCGGGATCCCGCCGGCTTCGCGCTCGTGGCGTTCGGCGGCGCGGGTCCCGTGCACGCCTACGGCCTGGCGAAGCAGCTGAAGATCAGCCGGGTCGTCGTGCCGATGCGGGCGGGTGTCATGTCCGCCTACGGGTTCCTGGTCGCTCCGGCCACGGTGGACCTGGCGCGCAGCCTGCCTTCGGCGCTGACCGAGGTCGACTGGGAGCGCGTCGCGGCTCTGTACGCCGAGATGACCGCCCGCGCGACCGCGGTTCTGGCCCCGGACGGCACGGACGTGGTGCGGCTGCGCCGCTCGGCCGACCTGCGCTACCTGGGCCAGGGATCCGAGATCGAGGTCGACCTCCCCGACGCGGATCTCGGGCCCGTGGTCGCCGGCCGGCTCCAGGACGCCTTCGAGGAGGCGTACCGGGCGACGTTCGGCAGGTCCCTCGACGGGCCCGCGGAAGTCGTGAACTGGCGGCTCTCGGCCCACCTGCCCGGCCACGACATCCCGCTGGGGTGTGAGCCCCTCCCCGGCGAGCCGCAGCGCGGTGTCCGCGACGTCTGGTTCCCCGGGTACGGCCGGCTCGAGGCGACGGTGTGGGACCGCTACCGGCTGCGGCCGGGAACGGAGATCGCGGGCCCGGCGGTCTTCGAGGAGCGCGAGTCTTCGTGCGGGTTCGGCCCGGAGTGCCGGATCCGGGTCGACCGGGACCTGACCCTTCTCGTCGACATCGGGCCATAACTCAGGACGGGGCTGCGGCGGGCGTCATGGGCGCGGCGAGGAGGTCGCCCAGCCCGCCGCGAGCGTCCTCGATGACGAGCGCCTCCGCCGCCGCGGAGTCCCCGACGCGCAACGCCCGGACGAGGGCCCGATGGCTTCCGTAGCGGTCCAGGCCGAACTTGTCGTTCTCGGCGATGCGTTCGATCAGCCGGGTCCGCCGTTCCGGCCAGGAGAACACCCGCGTCTGGCCGAGCAGGCGCACCAGAACCGGGTTGTGGGCGCACGCCTCGACGACCTCGTTGAAGCGCTGCATGGCGTCGAGGAGCCGGTCGAGGTGCCGGGCGATGTCGTGGCCGGCCTGCTGCCGCTGCTTGATGACGATCAGCAAGTCGTCGGCTTCGTCGAGGACGACGTCGAGGTGGTCCAGCTGGGCCGGGGACGCGTGCCGCGCGGCGAAGCGGGCCACCATTCCGCGCAGGGCCACCTCCACCTCGGCGAGGTCCTGGATCGCGGCGTCGCCGAAGGCGGTGACCTGGACCGTCCGCGGTCCGGTCCGTTCGAGGAGACCGTCCTGCTCGAGGCGCCGGATGGCCTCCCGCACCGGCGTCGGGCTCACCGACAGCCGGTCGGCGAGGCCGCGTTCGGTGACCTTCTGCCCCGGCCGCAGCTCGCCGGTCGTGATCGCGTCGCGGATGGCGCGGTACGCGCGGTCGGCCAGCGTGTCGGCCGTCAGGCCCTTCAACATCTCACTCGCCATGGCGTCACTCTATCTGCCATGGCAATGTCAATAAGAAACACTTGACGTTCTTGCTATAGCAAAAGTAGCTTAGCAGCATGACGACGACGTCGAGCACACAGCGCGTGCGGACGGGGCGGGTGACGTTCTTCGTGGCCCTGGCGGTCTTCGCGCAGGAGTCGACGTGGAACCTCTACGACTCGCAGGTTCCGCCGCTTCTCCGCGAACACATCGGCAGCGCCGCGCTGATCGGTCTCCTGATGGGGATGGACAACGTGCTCGGCATCTTCATCCAGCCGTGGATGGGCAACCGCTCGGACCGCACGCGCACCTCGTGGGGCCGGCGCATGCCCTACCTCCTCGTCGGAATGCCCGTGGCCGCCCTGCTGTTCCTCGTCATCCCGCACGTCGCGGCCTCGTTGCCGCTGCTGATCGCGGTCATGTTCGGCTACGCGCTCGTCGCGAACTCGTTCAAGCCGATCGCCGAGTCCCTGCTCCCGGACTTCGTCCCGCCCGAGCGGCGGAGCCGGGCGAACGCGGTCGTCAAGATCGCGGCCAGCCTCACGGTGATGGTCGCCGCCCTGATCAGCATCTTCCTGATCGACACGCACCCGAAGCTGTCGTTCGCGATCCCCGCGATCCTGATGGTGGTGTCCTTGGCCGTGCTGGCCGCGAACGTCCGCGACAGCCGGTCACCGGCCTACCGGACCGCCGTCGACGGGGAACGCGACCAGGACGGCGCGGCCGCACCCGCCGCGCGGGTCCGGGACACCGTGCTCGACATCGTGCGGGACGCGGACCGCAGCCGGTTGCTGCTCATCGCGTCCATCCTGCTGTTCGGCGGCGCGTGGGCCGCCTCGCGGGCGCTCATCACGCCCTACGGCATGGAAGCGCTGGGCATGTCCCGCGGCGAAGCGGGCGGGCTCACCCTGCCCAGCGGGGTGGCCTTCATCGTGGCGGCCTACCCGGTGGCGAGGCTCGCCGAACGCTTCGGCCGGCTGCGGGTGATGGCGGTCGGGATGACGGTCTTCGCGGCCGGCATGGTGCTCGGCACCGTGGTGCGGACACCCACCGGTGCCGTCATCGGTCTCTGCGTGGCGTCCGCGGGGGCGTCCGCATTCCTGGTCAACGCGGTCGTCGTGCTGTGGAACCTCGCCCCGTCCGATCAGGTGGTCGGGACCTACACCGGGCTCTACACCGTCGGCTGGGTCAGTGGCGGCTTCCTCGGCCCGGCCGTGGTCGGCGGCCTGGTCGACCTGACCGGCTGGCCGCTGCTGCTCCTCCACGTCGCGGTCATCGCGCTGCTCGCCGTGCTGGCGGTCGCGCGCGTGAGTGCCTTGCAGTGCCGGTCGACCGCGGGGCGGGCGCTGTGAAAGACCGCGTGCTGATCACCACGGACTACCTGCGTCCCGGCGACGACGTCGACCGGTTCCTGCTTGGTTCCGGCCTCGAGACCGTGCACCTGCCCATGACCGGCCGTCGCGATCCCGCGCAGCTCGCGGCCGCTCTCGCCGGGATCGACGCGGCGCTGGTGGCCAACGAACCGCTGACGGCGGACGTGCTCGCCCAGGCCGCGCAGTTGCGCGTCATCGTGCGCACCGGCGTGGGGTACGACTCGATCGACGTCGCCGCCGCGGCCCGGCTCGGGATCTCCGTGAGCAATCTGCCCGGGGTGAACGCCAATGCGGTCGCCGAGTACACCCTCGGCCTGCTGCTCGCGGGGGCCCGGCGGCTCGTGCAGTCCGCTTCCGGGGTCGCGCGGGGAAACTGGCCCCGCGAGGACGGACACGAACTGCGCGGTGCGACGCTCGGGCTCATCGGTTACGGGGCCGCGGCGCGGGCCGTGGTGCCCTTGGCCCGCGCGTTCGGCATGAGCGTGGTCTGCACCACGAACGTCCCGGCGGAGCTGCGTGATCCCGCGGTCCGGTTCACCGGCCTGCCCGAGCTTCTGTCCACTTCGGATTACGTCTCGGTGCACACCGCCCTCACCGAACGGACGCGGGGGTTGCTGGACGCACTGGCGTTCAAGCAGATGAAGCCGACGGCACTGCTGGTCAACACGGCACGCGGCGCCATCGTCGACGAGGACGCGCTCGTCGCGGCCGTCCGGAGTGGACAGATCGCGGGTGCCGCGCTGGACGTCGTCGTCGACGAGCCGCTCCCGGCCGGCAGCCCGCTGCGTGGCGTGGACGGCATCGTCGTCTACTCCCACTTGGCCGGGCAGACCGCCGAAGCCCGGCGGGCCGCGGGCCTGCGCGGCGCCGAAGAACTGGTGGCGGCCCTCGCGGGACGGGCGCAATTCGTGGTCGACGAAGAGAAACGAGGAACATGAACACCGTGCGCATCCTGACGCCGAGCGGCATGCTCGGCGCCGGCTGGGACCACGCGACGATCGAGCGTGGCATCGCGCTGGGCGCCGACGTCATCAGCATCGACGCCGGGTCCACCGACTCCGGCCCCTACTACCTCGGGTCCTCCTCGCCCAAGACGACGGCGAAGGCGGTGGCGCGCGACTTGCGCAGCCTGTTCACGGCCGCCGCGGGGGCGGGGATTCCGGTGATCGTGGGTTCCTGCGGCACGAGCGGGACCGACCGCGGCGTCGACTGGGTCGCCGGGATCGCCGCCGACGTGCTGGCCGAGGAAGGCCTGGACCTGAAGGTCGCGCGGATCTACAGCGAGCAGAACGCGGCCGACCTCAAAGAACACCTCGACGCCGGCCGCATCCACCCGTTGGCCCCGCTGGGGGAACTCACGGCCGAGACCCTGGAGAGCTGCACCCACATCGTCGGCGCGATGGGGCACGAACCGATCGTCGAGGCGTTGCGCGCCGGCGCCCAGGTCGTGCTCGCCGGCCGCGCCACCGACACCGCGGTCGCGGCCGCCTACCCGCTCATGAAGGGAATGCCCGCCGGGCCCACGTGGCACGCGGCCAAGATCGTCGAGTGCGGCGGTCAGTGCACCGGCAACCCGCGCGCGGGCGGGGTCCTCGCCACCATCGACGCCGGCGGCTTCACCATCGAGCCGCTCGACCCCGAGGTGTCGTGCACGCCGATTTCGGTGGCCGCCCACATGCTTTACGAGTCCGCGAACCCGTTCGAAATGCGGGAGCCCGCCGGCACCCTCGACGTCCGGAACGCGCGCTACACCGCGGTCGACGACCGGATCGTCCGCGTCGAGGGCTCGGAGTTCCACGTCGCCGACCAGTACACGATCAAGCTGGAAGGCGCCCGGATCACCGGCTGCGAAACCATGTCGTTCTCGGCGATCCGGGATCCGCTCATCCTCGCGGACATCGACGCCTGGGCCCGGCTGATGCGCACGATGATCACCCAGCGGGTGCGGCAAACGCTGGAACTGGCGGACCACGAGTACGCCTTCGACCTCCGCCTCTACGGCCACAACGCGGTGCTGGACGGCCTCGAGCCCGAAAGCGGGCCACCGCGCGAGGTCGGCGTCATGCTGCTCGTCAACGCGCCGGACCAGGCGACCGCGACGGCGGTGGCCAAGGTCGCCAACCCGCTGATGCTGCACCTGCCGACGCCGGGCATGGACTACCTGCCGAGCCTCGCGTTCCCGTTCTCGCCCGCGGAGATCGAGCGCGGCGCGGCGTACGAGTTCGTGCTGAACCACGTCGTGGACTGCGCCGATCCCGCCGACCTGTTCCGGACCGAACTGGGGGAGAAGACCCATGCCTGACACGACTCTCGCGGACCTGGCGCACGAGGTCCGTTCCAAGAACGCCGGCCCGTTCTGGGTCACCATGGAGCTCTTCATGCGCGACGCCGAGGGCTACCGGATCGCCGCGGACGAGTCGTTCCTGAACGAGGGCGTGATCGCGCGGCTCTACCGCGTCGAGGAAAGCACCGTCCGGCTGTTCCGGATGCCGTCGCTCAACGTCGTGAAGATCTCCTTCCCCCGCCCGGTCAGCCAGGGCTCGCTCCGGGACCGGGACATCCACGCGGGGCAGCACCACGTCCCGCTCGCGCGCCTGCCGATCGAGCGGCCGTCGTGATCGCCGGCGACCTCGGTTCCTGGGCGGCCGCGCTGCGCTTCGAAGACCTCGGCGAGCACGCGATCCACACCGTCCGGCAACGGCTGGTCGATACCCTGGGCTGCGGGCTCGGCGCGTTCGGCGCCGGGCCCGCCCGGGCGGCGCGACGGCTCGCCCGGGCGGCGCGACGGCTCGCCCGTGCCCTTCCGGCCGGCCCGTCGACGGTTCTGGGCACCCGGGACCGCGCCACAGCGGACGTCGCCGCGTTCGTGAACGGGACGATGGTGCGCCACCTGGACTTCAACGACGGCTACCTCGGGCTCGCCGCGGGCAAGCTCATGGGACTCGACGCCCGGCAGCTCACCCAGGCCGTGAACATCGCCGTGAACGGGCACATCGCCCTGCGCCAGGTCCGGGCGGGCGAACTGTCGTCGTGGAAGGGTTCCTCCGCGCCGAACGCCGCCCGCAACGGCGTCTTTTCCGCCTGGCTCGCGCGGGAAGGGTTCACCGGGCCCGCGCCGATCTTCGAGGGCGAGATGGGGTTCATGCGGCAGGTGAGCGGTTCCTTCGCCCTGGAGCCGCTCGAGTTCCCGCGCAGCCCCGAAAGCCCGTACGCGGTATCGCGGACGCTCACCAAGATGCTGCCGACCAACGGTGAGATGCAGACCGCGGTGTGGGCGGCGCTCGCCCTGCGCGAACAGATCACCGATCTGCGCGAGGTCGACCGCATCGCCGTCGACACCACGCACATCGGCTGGACGATCCTGGGCAAGGACCCGGAGAAGTGGCGCCCCGCGACTCGGGAGACTGCCGACCACAGCCTGCCGTACACGGTCGCCCGCGTGCTCGTCGACGGGGAGCTGACGGCCTCTTCGTACGATCCGCACGCGCTCACGGATCCCGTGGTCGGGGCGCTGATGGCCCGCGTCGAGGTGCGCGAAGACCCCGCACTCACGGCGATGCTGCCGACCCGCATCCCCAACCGGGTCACCATCGGCCTCACCTCCGGCGCCGAGCTCGTCCGCGAGGTCCGCAACGCCCCCGGCGGACACGGGACGCCGATGACCGACGAGCAGCTCGAGAAGAAGTTCGCGGCCCTGGTCGAACCGCTGACGACGGAAGCCCGGTGGCGCCGGATGCTCGACGAGATCTGGCACGTCGACCGGGCGCCGGCCGTCACCACCCTCATGCAGGCCCTGGTCGTCGACGACGACCGAACTCCCCGGGAGAGCTCGTGATCCGTGTCGAAGACCTGCCCGCCGCCCACCCCGGCCGCCGGCTGCTGACCGGCCGCACCCCGTTCTTCGCCGCGCCGACCGAACCACGCTGCAGCTTCTGCGCCTACGTCCCGAGGAGCTGGACACCCGAGGCCCGGATGTCGGTGCTGGTGGCCGTGCACGGCACCGGGCGCAACGTCGGGGCGTTGCGCGAGGGCCTCATCCCCTTCGCCGACCGGCACGACCTCATCGTCGTGGCGCCGCTGTTCCCGGTGGGCATCGACGACCCCGACGACGTCGACAACTACAAGACCCTCGACGCCCACGGCATCCGGTTCGACCTGGTGCTGCTGGAGATCCTCGAGCAGGTCCGGGTCCGGTGGAACGCGCGGGTGGACAAGGTGCTGCTGTCCGGGCACTCCGGTGGTGGCCAGTTCGCCCACCGGTTCCTCTACCTGCACCCGGACCGGGTCTCCACCGTCGCGGTCAGCGCGCCGGGCCGGGTGACCCCGCTCGACGACACGCTCGCCTGGCCGGAAGGCATCGGGGACACCCAGCGGCGGTTCGGGATCACGGTGGACCCGGTCGCGGTCGCCAGGGTGCCGGTGCTGCTCGTCGTCGGCGCCGAGGACGACGGGCGGGCCGACCTGGCCGCCATGGGCGACCCCGGCCGCAGCCGGCCGGAGGAGCTCGACCGGCTGGCCGCGAGCCTGACCGGGCACGGCACCACGATCCGGAAGGTCGTGGTCCCCGGGGTCGGCCACAGCGCCGCGGGGACGCAGCCCCCGATCGTCGACTTCTTCACCGGCCTGCTGGCCGGATGAGCCCGACAACCCGGAAAGGGAGTTCCTTGCCCGAAGTCATCCGCCGTGGGGCAGTGTTCGGCGCGTTGCTGGCCGTCCTGGGCACGCTCGGGACCGCGGTCCCGAGCCAGGCGAGCGCGACGCCGCCGACCGCCTGCCCGCCCACCCTGGCCGGGAAGGCCACCTGCTACACCGGCCAGGACGCCAATGGCGCCTACTACACGATGGCCGTCCCGAAGCGCTGGAACCGCGCGCTCGTCGTCCACGCCCACGGCGGACCCACCGCGTCCATCGATCCCTCCGACACCACCAAGGACCTGGCGGAGTGGGCGGTGATGGTCCAGGAGGGCTACGCCTGGGCCGCATCGTCGTACCGCCGCGGCGGCTACGGGGTCAGGATGGCCGCCGCCGACACCGACACCGTGCGGCGCTTGTTCGTCGAGCGGTTCGGCCGGCCCGACCGCACGTACGTCCACGGCCAGTCCTTCGGCGGCAACGTCGCCGCCAAGATCGCCGAGACCTACGGCCGGGAGCGCGGCGCCTACGACGGAGTGCTGCTGACGAGCGGCCTGCTGGCCGGTGGCTCCCGCGGTTACGACCACCGCGTGGACCTGCGGGTGGTCTACCAGTACTACTGCCGCAACCTCCCGCGCCCGACGGAGCCGCAGTACCCGCTGTGGCAGGGGCTGCCCGCGGACTCCACGCTGACCCCGGACGACGTGCTCGCCCGCCTGGAGGAGTGCACCGGCATCGGCTCGGCGAACCGGACGCCGTCGCAGCAGCGCAACCTGGACGACATCACCGCCGTCACGGGCATCCCGGAACGCTCGCTGCCGACGCACCTGCAGTACGCGACCTTCCTGTTCCAGGACATCGCCGTGAACCGGCTCGGCGGCCGCAACCCGTTCGCCACCCAGGGCGTGCGGTACACGGGCTCACACGACGACAGCGCCCTCAACGCCGGAGTCGCGCGATTCGCGGCCGACCCCACCGCACGCCGTGACTTGTCCTACGACAGCGACCTCACCGGCCAGGTCTCCCTCCCGGTCCTCACCCTGCACGCGATCGACGACCCGTCGGTCTTCGTGGAGCACGAGGCGGCCTACCGCGCCACGCTCCACGGTGCCGGCCGGGACAGCCACCTCGTCCAGACCTTCACCCGGGAAGCCGGGCACGACGGGTTGAGCGTCTCGGAGTACGCCACATCCATCGCCGCCCTCGACGACTGGGTACGGACCGGCCGGAAGCCGGCCCCGAGCTCGATCGCGGAGTCCTGCGGGGCTTTCGACCGCACCTACGAGGGCGGGTGCTTCTACGACCCCGGATACCGTCCTTCGGCTTACTGCAGCCGAGTTCGGCCCCGGCCCGGTGGTGCGGGCTGGCCGGCCATGACCGCGGCGCAGGAGCGGACGTGGAGCCGGATCGACGGTGTGGGGATCGCTCCCTGAGCTCACCACGGTGGCGTTGCCGCTCGCGTACGCCGGAGCCGAGGCGATCCGGCTCGCGCTCGGCGACCTCGGTGCGGTCACCCACGTGATCGTCGAAGGCCGCCTGGTCGTCCGGGACAGCACCCGGGAACGAGCCCCGGCGGCCGGCTGACCGCTCTTGACGCGGTGCGTGACGCGGGCACCTGCCTGAGGAATGCGTTTTCCAAGTCTCGGTCAGCCCGGCGTCCCAGGAGGCGGTACACGTCGCCGTCCGCCGGCCGGGCCGCGTGGTCAACCGGGCGCCGGACCTGCCGGCCGAGCTCGTCGTCCGCGAATCGGCCTGCCCCGGACCCGGTACTTGTCGTTCAGTTGCAGTCGGAAATTTGTCACCGTTCCCGTGTGCTTTCACGAAATTCGACAGCGATGACCCCGAACAGGACGGAGCCGCCCACGGTGATGGTCTGGGCGAGCAGGGCGGAGTAGGCGGGCCAGTCGGCGCTGCCGCCGGTGAGTGCCGCCTTGGTGCCCAGCAGGCCGAGGGTGTGGGCGCGGCTGATGTCCTGGAGGATGAACATGACCAGGCCACCGAACCCGGCCGCGACGGTGAACGCGAGCACGGTCACCCACGGCAAGCGGGAGCGTGGGTGGGCAACCCGCGGTGACGAGCCGGGTGGCGATGGCGTCGGGGTGCTGGATCGCGTGGTTGCCGGTGAGGACGAGCCCGTCGTCTCCGTCGTCCTCGGCGGGATACCCGGCCGCCCGCAACGCGGCCGCAGCACGACCGCGGTCTCGCACCGCGACGCGCAGCCGCAGACGGGCCTGCGCGGTCAGGTCGGCAGTGCCGCCTCCCCTGACCAGCCGTCCGTGGTCGAGCACGCCGACCCGGCCGGCCAGGCGGGCGACTTCGGTGAGGATGTGGCTGGACGGCAGGATCGTCACCCCGTCGTGGCGGGCGAGCTCGTGCAGCAGGTTCCGGACCTCGGCGACGCCGGCGGGGTCGAGCCCGTTGGCGGGTTCGTCGAGGATCAGCAGCTCGGGCCGGTTTTCGGTGACGGTGAGTTCCGGGCAGGCGGAGGGCGTTTCGACGAGGTAGCCGACCTGGGCCCAGACGGCGTTGCGGCCGGGCCTGGCCTGTTCCCCGAACAGCCGCACCTGGCCGCGGGTGGGGCGGACGAGGCCGAGCAGCATCCGGATGGTGGTCGTCTTGCCCGCGCCGTTGAGGCGACGGTCGCTCTACTCCGGCAGCGCACCGGAATGTCCTCAATGGACGCCGGTGTCCTCTTGTCCGGCTTCCGGCCGAATCAACCGGCCGGTCCGCCGGCGCCGAAGCGAGCGAGCAAACGAGGAGCGTCCCGCCCGTTCGCAAAAGAAGGGAGCCATCGTCACCGTGCTGGTCGCAGCGCTGTTTCCGCCCAAGCGGGGATTTCCGCTTTTCGGACGGAAGGAGTCCACTTTGTACGGCTTCTTGACCTGGCCAGGCTGTCACGGTCCGATAAAGACGGTTGTGTCCGATGTGCGGATATGTTCCGCTGACCCGAATCCGGGCACCGGACGACTCGCGTCGGGTGAATGCGTGGTCGCAGCGTGTGAAGGGAGGCGGGTTGTCGTTCTTCCTTTCGCGGCTGCTGGCCCGCTGGGTGCTCGGCCGCGGTTGGCTGCTGCCGGCCGTCGTCGTGGTCTTCGTGTTCGTGACGAGCTGGCCGCTCATGGTGTGGGCCGAACCCGCGGGCAGTGAGCTGGTCGAGCCGGGCAACTACTGGTGGTACTTCGTGGTGACGGCCGCGACCGTCGGGTACGGCGACTTTTCGCCCGGGACCATGGCCGGGCACTTCGTCGGTGGCTATGTCATCGTGGGCGGGATCGCCACGCTCACTTCGGTGTTCACCAGGCTCGCTTCGATGCTGGAGCAGGCGAAGGGACGACGCATGCAGGGCGCGGACACAGTGACGAAAACCGGGCACACCGTCCTGGTCGGCTACACCGCCGGGCGCACCGAGCGGATCGTGGCGCAGCTGCTCGCCGACGACGTGAACGCGCTCGTCCTGTGCGCCGGGGACGAAGTGCCGGTCCACCCCGTGCCCGCGCAGCCGGTGGACTTCGTCCGGGGCGAGCTGACCGCTGCGGACGTCCTGGCTCGCGCCGGCCTGGCCCGGGCGGCGGCCGTGCTCGTCGACGTCGGGGACGACAACGAGGCGTTGGCGGTCGCGGTGATGGTCGGCCACGCCGCCCCGGCAGCGCACATCGTGGTCACCTTGCGGGACATGGAGAAGGCCGACCTCGTGCGCTACGTGGACCCGCGGATCAGGTGCGTCCCCTGGCACACGCCGTGGATGGTCACCGAAGAGATCACTTCTCCCGGCATCGCGGAGGTCTACACCGAGCTGATGACCGCGGGTGGGGCGAGCACGTATTCCGTGGCCGTGCCGGCGTCGTCGGGTGGGCTGTCCGTGGAACGGTGCGGCATCGCGCTGGGCCGGGCCTACGGCGCCACGATCCTCGCCGTGCGGACCGGTGACGCGCTGGTCGTGAACCCGGAGTGGGGCAGCGAACTGCCGGCGGGTGCGATCCTCTACTACGTCGGTCCCCGGCGGCTGACGGCCGGAGATGTCGCCGACGCGTTGCGCTGAGCGGAGCCGGGCTCGGCGCAGGGGCGGCTGGGCTGCGTCGCCGCGACGAAATGACGCTCAGCGCGGGGTGAGCAGCAGGCTGAGCGGCGTCGCCAGCAGGGTCAGGACGGCGGCGGTGACCAGCCAGGGCAGTACGCGCGGACCGCTGACCGGAGGTCGGCGGAGCCGGTCGATCCGATACGTCGTGGCCGCTGCCGCGCCGAGGGCGCCGGGCGGTGCCGCGGCCGCGCCGTGCGCGCGGAACTTTTCCAGTGCCGCGGCCACGGTGTCGCGGCCGTGCCGGCGGGCGGCCCGGTCGTCGGCCCGCATTTCCAGCAGGAGGTGGATGTCCGCGCTCAGCCGGCGGCAGCCGGGGAACAGCCGCGCCAGCGCGGCGAACGGGGCGAGCGCGAGCGCGTGACGTTCGCGCAGGTGGGCGTGCTCGTGGGCCAGGACGGCGGCCAGTTCGCCGTCGGTCAGCAGGCTGCGTGCGCCGGTGCTGAGCACGATCTCGGCCGTCCGGCCGGGGACGCAGTAGGCGACCGGCAGGGGATGGTCCAGGACCAGGGTGCCGCCGCGCGGCTCGGCGAGCAGCGCGAGGAGGTTCCGGTGCCGGGCTCGTTGCCGGGCGACCCGGACCGCGCACCACAGCTGCTGTCCGGTGAGCGCGGCTGCCAGCGCCAGTCCGGTGGCGATCGCGAGTGCGCCGAGCGGATCGCGGGGATCGGCGGCGAAGGAGAACAGGCCGGGCACGATGCCTTGGCGCAGCGGCATCAGCCCCAGCGCGAGCAGCCCGCTGACGGACGCGACGACGATCGTCAGGGCGACCGCCTGCCACAGCGCCACCGCCAGCCGCGGACGCAGAACCGGCCACCGCGCCCGGCGCAGGTAGCCCGCCGCGAGCGCGGCGAGGACCAGCGCGGCGAGGTGGTGCAGGACGTAGATCATGTCCGGCGCTTGCGGGTGAGCGCCTTGCGCAGGACGTCGGCCTCGTCGGCGCTCACCGCCTGGGCGAAGTGCGTCAGCGCGCCGCCGCGGTCGCCGGTCTCGCCGAGCGCCTCGAACATCAGCTCGGCGACGTACTGGTCGCGGCTCGCCGCGGGGGCGTACAACCAGGCGCGGCCGTCGCGTTCCCTGAGCACGAAACCCTTGTCCGCCAGGCGGGACAGCACCGTCATCACCGTCGTGTAGGCGAGGCCGCGATCGGCGAGCGCCTCGTGGACCGCGCGCACGCTGACCGGGCTGGTGCGCGCCCACAACGCGTCCATCACGGCGCGCTCCAGCTCGCCGAGCTTTCCCATCGGCCCTCCGTTCGGCACGACACAGCTTCTATGACACAGCGTAGTAGACAGGTCCCGGCCGCTGTAGTACTACTTCGTGTAGTACTACAAACTGTAGCGGAGGAGGGCTGCGATGCGACGGCCGCTGGTCGTGCTGACCCTGGTGGCGGGCTGTCTTCACGGCTGGGGGCTGTTCCGGGGCGGGACGCATTACTACTACAGCGCGGCGGTGCGCGGCATGAGCACGAGCTGGTCCGCGTTCGTCTTCGGCGCCGTCGATCCGGCGGCGAGCATGACCGTGGACAAGCTGCCGGGCGGCCTGTGGATCCAGGCGTTGTTCGTGCGGGTGTTCGGGTTCCACTCCTGGGTCCTGCTGCTGCCGGGCGCGCTCGCCGCGACGGCCACCGTGCCGCTGCTGTTCGCGGCGGTCCGCCGCTGGGCCGGGACCCGCGCCGGGCTGATCGCCGCGGCCGTGCTCCTGGCATCGCCGGTGGCGTTCGCGACGGCGCGGGTCAACCTCGTCGACCCGCAGCTCGTGCTGTGCCTGGTCGCGGCCGCCTACGCGCTGACCCGCGCCCTCGAAGACGTCCGGTGGCCCTGGGTGGTCGCCGCCGGAGCCCTGGTCGGCGTGGGGTTCCAGATCAAAATGGCCGAAGCCTGGATCGTCCTGCCGGCCCTGATCGCGGCTTGCTCGGTGGGTCCTGGACCACGGCTGCGGCGCGCGGTGGCGCTGAGCGGGACGGCGCTCGTGGTGTCGCTGGTCTGGCTTGTGGCGGTCGGCTTCGTGCCCCGCGGCGAACGCCCGCACGTCGACGGCAGCCGGGGCGACTCGTGGTGGGAAATGGTCTTCGGCTACAACGGCCTCGGCCGGAGCCTGGCCGGTGGCGGTTCGCCGTTGTCGTCGACTGCGGCGCCCTACGGCGGCCCGCCCGGGCCGCTGCGGCTGCTGGACGACCAGCTCGGCGGGCAGATCGGCTGGCTGCTTCCGCTGGCGCTGGTGCTGCTGGCCGCCGCCTGGTGGCCGCACCGCCGCGATCCTCTGTGGACCCTCTGGGGCGGCTGGCTGCTGACGGGCGCGCTGGTGCTGAGCTTCCTGCCGGGCATCCACCCGTACTACGCGACGCTGCTCGCGCCGGCCTTGGCCGCGGTCGTCGGTGCCGGTGTCCCGGTGGCCTGGTCGTGGTGGCGGGACCGCAGCGGCCTCCGGTGGGTGCTGCCGATCGGCGGGGTGCTTTCCGTCGTGGGCGCCGCCGTGGTCATGACCCGCGCGGGCGGACCGGGCTGGCTGGTGGCGGTCGCGTCCGTCGTCGTCCTCGGGATGGCGCTGCGCGGGCCTCGTCGTGCGGTCGCCGCGCTGGGTGCGGTGGTGCTGCTGGCGGCGCCGGTCGCCTGGATCGCGATCACCCCGGCCGTGGCCGCGAACTCGATGCACACCGCCAACCCGGTCGCCGGACCGCAGACGGCCGTCGCGGTCTTCGGGGTCGCGGATCCTCGCGTCACCCTGGCCCGCATCCTCGGCGTACCGCCGACCGGGCCGGTCCCCGCCATCGACGCGCCCCTGCCCGGCTCCGCCGTCGACCCGGCCCTGCTCCAGTACCTGCGAGCCAGGCGGGCGGGGGAGCGGTTCCTGTTCGCGACCGGGGACGCGAGCACCGCGTCGCCCTACCTCGCCGCCGGGTACAGCGTGCTCCCGATGGGTGGGTTCACCGGCTTCTCGCCCTATCCCGAGCCGGCCGAACTCGCCGGCCTGATCCGTGGCGGACAGCTGCGGTTCCTGTACCTGACCGCGGTGCCCGGGCTGCCGGGGGTGCTCGGGGAGCGCGCGGAGTGGGCCCGAAGCCACTGCGCGCCGGTGCCGCTCCGGACGCCGAGCGGCATGACGCTGTTCGACTGTGCGGCGGTCTAGCGGGTGCTGTTGTCGCCGCCGCTGAGACGCAGGTCTCTTGATACGGGTACCCCCTAGGGGTACCTTGAAGGCGGAAGGCGGCGACGTCGCACCCCGAAGGTCGCCGGTTGAACCGGCGACCCGAAACCGAGGAAACTGCCATGAACACCACCGCACGGCTGGCCGTGTTCGGCGGAGCGCTCGCCCTGCTCGCGGCCGGTGGATTCATCGTCGGGAAGACGGCCGGCCCGGTCTCGGCCGCGCCCGGCGAAGCCGGTCACAGCGAGCCCCACGAGGGCGCCATGCCGAACCACGTGGAGACGGCGGCCGCGGACGCTCTGCCGGGCGGGCTCGCCTCCAGCAAGGACGGCTACACCTTCACCCTCGCCGACCCGGCCCTGCAGGCCGGGCGATTTTCGTTCACGATCAGCGGCCCGGACGGCAAGCCCGTCACGGCCTACGACGTCGAGCACGAGAAGGAACTGCACCTCATCGTGGTCCGCCGGGACACCGCCGGGTTCCGGCACGTCCACCCGGAACTGGCGCCGGACGGCACCTGGAGCGTCCCGCTGACCCTGCCCGCCGCGGGCTCGTACCGGGCGTTCGCCGACTTCGCGCCCACCGGTGGGAAACCGATGACCCTGGGCGCCGACCTCTCGGTCGCCGGGAACTACCAGCCCGTGACCCACCTGCCCAGCCGTACGGCGCAGGTCGACGGCTACAGCGTCGAGGTCGCCGGCGACCTGACCGCGGGGAAGACCTCGCCGCTGACGCTGAAGGTCAGCCGTGACGGCGTTCCGGTCACCGACCTGCAGCCCTACCTGGGCGCCTACGGGCACCTGGTCGCGCTGCGCGAAGGCGACCTCGCCTATCTGCACGTCCACCCCGAGGGCGAACCCGGCGACGGCGAGACGGCCGCCGGACCGCAGATCGGGTTCGCCGCCGAGGTCCCCGGCGCGGGCACCTACCGGCTGTTCCTCGACTTCAAGCACGGCGGCGTCGTGCGCACCGCCGAGTTCACTTTGAGCACCGGCCACTGACCGCGGAAGGAGAGCCGATCATGACCGAGATCGAACTCGCGATCGGTGGCATGACCTGCGCGTCCTGCGCCAACCGCATCGAGCGCAAGCTCAACAAGCTCGACGGCGTCACCGCTTCGGTCAACTACGCCACCGAGAAAGCCCGCGTGAACGCACCCGGAGGCGTCGACCCGGCCGCGCTGGTGGCCACCGTCGAAGCCGCCGGGTACAGCGCGACACTGCCCCGGCCCGAGAAGCACGAGTCCGAAGTGGACGAGGAAGATCCGGCGCGGCCGTTGCGGCAGCGGCTGATCACCGCTGCGGTGCTCGCGGTGCCGGTGATCCTGCTGGCGATGGTGCCCGCGCTGCAGTTCACGTACTGGCAGTGGATTTCGCTGACGCTGGCCGCGCCGGTCGTGACGTGGGGCGCGTGGCCGTTCCACCGGGCGGCGTGGACGAACCTGCGCCACGGCGCGGCCACGATGGACACGCTCGTGTCGATGGGCGTGCTCGCCGCGTTCGCGTGGTCGTTGTGGGCGTTGCTGTTCGGCACCGCGGGGACGCCGGGGATGGTGCACCCGTTCGAGCTGACGATCGCCCCGTCCGACGGCGCGGGCAACATCTACCTCGAAGTTGCCGCCGGTGTCACGACGTTCATCCTCGCGGGCCGCTACTTCGAGGCGCGGTCCAAGCGCCGCGCCGGGGCGGCGCTGCGGGCGTTGCTGGAGCTGGGCGCGAAGGAAGTCGCCGTGCTGCGGGACGGCGCCGAGGTCCGCATCCCGACGTCGGAGCTGGCGGTGGGGGACCGGTTCGTCGTGCGGCCGGGCGAGAAGATCGCCACCGACGGCGTGGTCGAAGACGGCCGGTCCGCGGTCGACGCGTCGATGCTCACCGGCGAGCCGGTGCCGGTGGAGGTCGGCGAGGGCGACGCCGTGGCCGGGGCGACGGTCAACGCCGGCGGCCGGCTGGTCGTGCGGGCCACCCGCGTCGGCGCGGACACGCAGCTGGCGCAGATGGCGAAGCTGGTCGAGGACGCCCAAAGCGGCAAGGCCGAGGTCCAGCGGCTGGCCGACCGGGTGTCCGGGGTGTTCGTGCCGATCGTCATCGGCCTGGCGGCCGCGACGCTCGGGTTCTGGCTCGGCACCGAGGCCGGCCCGGCGGCGGCGTTCACCGCGGCGGTCGCGGTGCTGATCATCGCCTGCCCGTGCGCGCTGGGCCTGGCCACGCCGACGGCGCTGCTCGTCGGGACCGGCCGCGGTGCCCAGCTGGGTGTGCTGATCAAGGGCCCGGAGGTGCTGGAGTCGACCCGCCGCGTCGACACCGTCGTGCTCGACAAGACCGGCACGGTCACCGCCGGCCGGATGACGCTCACCGGCGTGCACACCGCCGAGGGCGTCGACGAGGCCGAGCTGCTGCGGCTGGCCGGTGCCGTGGAGGACGCGTCGGAACACCCGATCGCCACGGCCATCGCCCGCGGCGCCCGGGAGCGCGTCGGTGACCTGCCCGCGGTCGAGGACTTCGCGAACGTCGAAGGACTCGGCGTGCAGGGCGTCGTCGACGGCCACGCGGTCCTGGTCGGCCGCACGGCGTTGCTCGAGGACTGGAGCCGGCCGCTGCCGGACGACCTCGCGGCGGTGAAGGCGGCGGCCGAGGAGCGCGGGCAGACCGCGGTCGGGGTGGCGTGGGACGGCGCGGCCCGTGGCGTCCTGGTGGTCGCCGACACGGTCAAGCCGACCTCGGCCGAGGCGATCGTCCAGCTGCGTGAGCTGGGCCTGACCCCGGTGCTGCTGACCGGGGACAACAAGGCGGCCGCGCGGGCGGTGGCGGCGGAGGTCGGGATCGACGAGGTGATCGCCGAGGTGCTGCCCGCGGACAAGCTCGACGTCGTCAAGCGGCTGCAGGACGAGGGCAAGGTCGTCGCGATGGTCGGCGACGGCGTCAACGACGCGCCGGCACTGGCCCAGGCCGATCTGGGGCTGGCGATGGGCACGGGCACGGACGTCGCGATCGAGGCGAGCGACATCACCCTGGTCCGCGGCGACCTGCGCGCGGTGGCCGACGCCATCCGGCTGTCGCGGCGGACGCTGCGCACGATCAAGGGCAACCTGTGCTGGGCGTTCGCGTACAACCTGGCGGCACTGCCCCTGGCCGCGGCGGGGTTGCTGAACCCGATGATCGCGGGCGCGGCGATGGCGTTCAGCTCGGTGTTCGTGGTCGGCAACAGCCTGCGCCTGCGCGGCTTCACCGCCCGCTCGGCGGGGGGACCCAGCCGGTCCTGACAGCCCTGCTCCGCGGAGATCTCAGGTAAGGGCCCGGCACTCGCCGGGGCGGTGGCGCACCGCCCCGGCGAGCCGTGATCAGCTCGGCCTGAGCAGGCCCCGCATCTCGGTGATTTCCGCCTGCTGGGCGTCGATGATCTTCCGGGCCAGCGCCTTCGCGTCGGCGTTGCCGCCCTTGGACAGCTCGGTCCTGGCCAGGTCGACCGCGCCCTGGTGGTGCTCGATCATCATGTCCAGCCACATCTTGTCGAACTCCGCGCCCTTGGCGGCTTCGAGCTTCTTCATGTCGTCGTCGGACATCATGCCGGGCATGCCCGGCATGCCGGCGCCCCAGCTCGTCAGCCAGCCGTGCATCTGCTGGATCTCCGGGTCCTGCGCCTTCGCGATGCGGCTCGCGAGGTCGGCCACCTTCGGATTGGTGCTCCGCGACGGAACCAGCCTCGCCATCTCCAGCGCCTGGCTGTGGTGCGGAACCATCTGCTGGGCGAAGGTCACGTCGTCGGCGTTGTGGTCGGCCGCCGCTTGCGCGGAGGAAGACGGCGCGCTCGGGTCCATCCCGGACATCGAGTCGTTGCTGCTGCAGGCGCCGAGAAGCACGGCGGAGGCGACGGCGATGCCGCCGATGAGAACGGTTTTGCGCATGACGAATCCTTCTCTGTGTTGCCGGGGTGATTTCGACGGGGCCGGTTACCGGGCCGGGTCGATCACGTGCGCAAGACACAAAGGGACGTCAGGATTTCGCGGCCGCCTCGGTCGGGCGGACGTCCGCGGCGCGCCACGCCACGAAGGCCGGCGAATCGGGAAAAGGTGGTGTTCAGCCACGAAATTCCCAGGAATGCGAGCAGGAGGGCCCCGGCCGCGTACAGCACGGCCATGCACAGGTGGAGCAGGTCGTGCAGGCCGTCCGGCATGCAGGGATCGTGGTCCCCGGATTCCGGTGCGCAGTCGGCCATCCCCGGCCCGAAGCCGGACGCGACGTGCGCGGTGGCGGTCGAAGGGGCGTCGCTCATGCCGTGGGACAGGCTGACGTGGTGCATCGCGAGGACGCACACGGCGAGGGCGCACAGCAGGACGACCTGCTGCACCTTGCCCAGCCGGGTCGCCGTCACCGTTTCACCGTAGCAATCCACTACCGAGGACGATCGATCCCGCTCGGTCAGCGGAGGGCGGCCGGCGTCGCGGGGATCGCCGCCAGGGCCGAGCCGAGCCGGTGGCCGACCGCCAGTCCCACCTGGTCCCGCAGCTCGGCCAGCTTCTCGACGTCGATTCCCGTCGCGATGCCTTCGCCGTGGAAGAAATCGACCAGGTCGTCGGTGGCGACGTTCCCCGAGGCGCCCGGGGCGAACGGGCAGCCGCCGAGGCCGCCCAGTGCGGAGTCGAACCGGCGGATGCCCAGCGAGAGCCCTTCCCACGCGTTCGCCGCCGCGCGGCCGTAGGTGTTGTGCAGGTGCAGGCCGAGCGGGACGTCCGGCAGTTCGTCGCGCACCGCGTGCACCGTCGCGCGGAGCCGCCCCGGCCGGGCCGCGCCGATCGTGTCGGCGAGGTGGACGACCCGCGCGCCCAGCTCGCCCAGGCGCGCGGCCACGTCGGCCGTCCGGCCGGGGTCGGTGTCGCCGTCGAACGGGCAGACGAACGCCGTCGCGATGGCCGCCTCGATCGCGACCCCCGCCGAGGTGAGCAGGGCGGCGCAGCCGGCCAGCCGGTCGAGCGCCGCGGCCGTCGGCACGCCGGCGTTGGCCGTGCTGTGCCCGTCGCTGGCCGACACCACCAGGCGCACCGACTTCGCGCCGGCGTCGATCGCCTGCTGCGCCCCGCGTTCGGTGAACACCAGGGTGTGCAGGCTCGCCGGGACGTCGGGAAGCAGTGTCCGCAGCACTTCGCCGGTGTCGGCCATCTGCGGCACCCGGCGGGCGGAGACGAACGAGCCGACTTCCAGCGAGCGCAGGCCCGCGTCGATCAGGCCGCGGGCGAGCCGGACCTTCTCGTGCGACGGCACGGCGATGGGCTCGTCCTGCAGGCCGTCACGCAGCACGACCTCGGTGATGAGGACTTCGGTCATGGTCAGATCACTCCGTTCTCGCGCAGACGGGCGACCGCCTCGCCGGTGACGCCGAGCTCGGCGAGCACGGCTTCGGTGTGTTCGCCCAGTTCCGGCCCGAGCGCGCGGGTGCGGCCGGGACGTTCGGTCAGGGTCGGCACGATGCCGGGGAAGGTGATTTCGGTGTCGTGGCCGCGCACCCGGTGCCGCTCGTGCATGCCGCGAGCGGCGAAGTGCGGGTCCTCGGCGATGTCGGCCGCGGTGAGGATCGGCCCGCTGGGCACGGCGGCGGCCAGCAGTGCGGCTTCGGCGGCTTCCTGGGACAGCGTCGCCGCCCACGCGCCGATCGCGTCGTCGAGCAGCCCGGCGTGCGCCACCCGGCCGGCGTTGTCCGCGAAGCGGGGGTCGCCGGCGAGGTCGGCGCGGCCGATGGCGTGCATCAGCCGCCGGAAGATCGCGTCGCCGTTGCCGCTGATCACGATGTACTTGCCGTCGGCGCAGCGGTAGGTGTTGGACGGCGCCACCCCGGGCAGTGCGGAGCCGGCCGGGCCGCGCACGACGCCGAAGGCTTCGAAGTCCGGGATCAGCGACTCCATCAGCGAATAGACGGCCTCGTACAGCGCGACGTCGACCACCTCACCCGGGTTCGCGCCCGGCTCGCGGTCGCGCCGGAGCAGGCCCATCAGCGCGCCGATCACCGCGTAGAGCCCGGCTACGGAGTCGGCGAGGCTGACTCCGGCACGCGTGGGGGCCTGACCCGGGTAGCCGGTGAGCGCGCGCAGGCCGCCGATCGCTTCGGCGACGCCGCCGAAACCGGGCCGGTCGCGGTAGGGGCCGGTCTGGCCGTACCCGGAGACGCGGACGACGACCAGCCGGGGGTTGAGCGCGCGGAGCTCGCCGGGGCCGAGGCCCCAGCGTTCGAGGGTGCCGGGCCGGAAGTTCTCCAGGAGGACGTCGCTGCGGGTGGCCAGCGCGCGGACGATTTCCTGGCCTTCGGGGCGGCGCAGGTCGACGGTCACCGAGCGCTTGTTGCGGCCGAGGGTGCGGAACAGCAGCGACGTGTCACCGGCGTGCAGCCGCCAGCGCCGCAGCTCGTCGCCGATACCCGGGCGCTCGACCTTGACGACGTCGGCACCGAAGTCGGCCAGCAGGCGGCCGGCGGTGGGCGCGGCGATGAAGTTCCCCAGTTCGACCACCCGGATGCCGGCCAGCGGCCCGGTTTGCTCAGTCATGCCCGACTCCCAACCACTATGTGAGTTGCAAACTCAGAATACGGGTGAGTGTCGCCGAGTCAACCGGGAGCAGCGCGGATAGACTGTGCGGCACACCACGGGCACGGGCGGGGCGATGGCAGAGGAAGAACGCAGCGGCACGACGCCGGTGCTCGTCCTGCGCAAGTTCAAGCAGATTCTCGAGTCGTTCACCATCGACCACCCCGAGCTGACGCTGCAGCAGATCACCCGGTCCACCGGGCTGCCGGCGAGCACGTGCCAGCGGCTGGTGCACAACCTGGTGCGCGAAGGCTTCCTCGATCGCTACGACGACACCTACCGGGTCGGCCTCGGCCTGGTCCGCTGGGCGGCGCCGGGCACGTTCGGCCTCGACCTGGTCCGGCTGACCCGGCCGGTCCTGCAGCAGCTGCGCGACGAAACCGGCGAGACGGCCTGCCTGTACGTCCGCGACGGCGCGTACCGGACGGTGATCTCCCTGGCCGAATCCCGCCATGCCGTGGTCCGGCTGTTCGTCGTCGGCATGGTGATGCCCCTGCACGCGGGATCGGCCGGGAAGGTGTTCCTGGCCTGGGACAAGCTCGCGATCAAGGACGCCATCGGGCACGGCCTCGCGCGCTTCACCCCGCGCACGGTCGTCGACCTCGAGCTGCTCACCGAGCAGCTCGGGCAGATCCGCGAGGCCGGCTACGCCGCGAGTTTCGAGGAACGCGACCTGGGGGCGGCCTCGCTCAGCGCTCCGGTGTTCGGGCTGAACGGCGAGGTCGGCGCGGCGATCGGGATCGGCGCACCGACGCAGCGGATGACCCCGGCGGACGTGCCGCGGCTGGCGCCGATCGTCGTGGAAGCCGGGCGGCGGGCCTCGGAGCGGCTCGGGTACCGGCCGGGTGTCGAGCAGGTCGCCGGTCTCTGACCGCCCGGGCGCGCCGGCGTGCCCGATTCGTGCCGGACTGTGCCCGGTTGCCCCTCAACCAAGGCGGCTCGTATCCCGCATGTCCTTGACTCTGCCTGCTGTCCGTCACATTATGGGTTGGCCAATCACATGGTGGAGAAGTCAAAGGAGACGACGGATGGCGAACACCGACGACGCCACCGCGCCGGGCACCGGCACGATCGCGAGCCGGCTCGACCGGCTGCCCATCACCCGCACGCACCGGCGGGCCACCGTCGCCGTCGGGCTCGGGCTGTTCTTCGACTTCTACGAGATCTTCCTGACCGGCGTCCTCAGCTCGGTGCTCGTCGAGGAGTTCGAGCTCACCAAGGCGGAGCTGCCGCCGCTGCTCGCGTCGACCTTCGTCGGCATGTTCTTCGGCGCCCTGCTGCTCGGCCGGCTCGCCGACCGGTTCGGCCGCCGCGGCGCGTTCCTGCTCAACCTCGGGCTCTACTCGCTCTTCTCGCTGCTCGGCGCGTTCAGCGGCAGCGCACTGATGCTGCTGGTGACGCGGTTCTTCGCGGGCATCGGCCTGGGCGCGGAACCCCCGCTGGCCGACACCTACCTCACCGACCTGCTGCCGGCCCGCAAGCGCGGCCGGTTCATCGCCTGGGCCTACACCCTCGCGTTCTGCGGCTTCCCCGTCGTCGGCTTCCTCGCCCGCGGGCTGACCGAGCACGAGATCCTCGGGATCGCCGGCTGGCGCTGGCTGTTCGTGATCGGTGCGCTCGGCGCCGGCGCGGTGTTCCTGCTGCGGCGCGGCCTGCCCGAGTCACCGCGGTGGCTGGAGTCCGTCGGCCGCGCCGAAGAGGCCGAGCACCTCGTGGCCGGCATGGAAGCCGAGGCCCGCGGCGCCGCCCACGACACCCCCGCCCCGCTGCGCGGGGTGACCCGCAAGCGCGCCGCCGCACCGGTGCGCGAGCTGTTCGGCGCCGGGCAGCGGCGCCGGACGTGGATGATGGTCGTCTTCCACATCCTGCAGACCCTCGGGTACTACGGCTTCGGCACGCTCGTGCCCCTGGTGCTGGCCGCCAAGGGGTACGCCCTCTCGCAGTCGCTGCTGTTCGCCGCGCTGACCTACCTCGGCTACCCGGTCGGCTCGGCGTTGTCGCTGCCGATCGTGGAACGCCTCGAGCGGAAGTACCTGGTGGTCGGCTCGGTGCTGGCGATGGCGGTGTTCGGCATCGCGTTCGGCCTCGCGGGCTCGATGGCGCTGATCCTCCTGTTCGGCTTCCTCTACACCGCGACCAGCAACCTGTTCTCGAACGCCTTCCACATCTACCAGGCCGAGATCTTCCCGACGGCGCTGCGCTCGACGGCGGCGAGCGGCACCTACTCGCTGTCGCGGCTGGCCAGCGGCGCGATGCCGTTCGTGCTGGTGCCGCTGCTGAACTCGCACGGCCCGACGGCGCTGTTCCTGGTCGTCGCGGGCGCGCTGGTGGTGGTCGCGGTGGACATCGCGGTCCTCGGCCCGCGCACCACCGGCCGCCGCCTGGAGAGCGTGAACGACGCCGTCATGGCGCCGCCGCAGCCCCTCCGATGACGGCCGGTCCGGCTCACAACAGCTTGTCGAGGGTGATGGGCAGGTCGTGGATCCGCTTGCCGGTCGCGTGGTGGACCGCGTTCGCGATCGCGCCCGCGACCCCCGTGATGCCCACTTCGCCCACGCCGATCAGGCCGAGCGGCATCGTCGGGTCCGGGTCGTCGAGGTAGCTGACGTCGATCGGCGGGATGTCGGCGTGCACCGGGACGTGGTACTCGGCGAGGCTCGGGTTCATGATCCGTCCCGTGCGGGGGTCGACCAGGGTCTCTTCGGCCAGCGCCATGCCGATGCCCATCACGATCCCGCCGCGCAGCTGGCTCGACGCGGTCTTCGCGTTGATCACCCGGCCGACGTCGAACACCCCGACCCAGCGGGCCACCCGCACCTCGCCGGTGTCCGGATCGACGCGGACCTCGCAGAACTGGGCCCCGCAGGCGGCCTTCATCCAGCGCCGCTGGTCGCGCAGGAACTTCGCCATGAACTTCAGCTGCCCGGCCACCCGGCCGAACCGGGTGTCCGAGCCGACGGCGGCTTCGACCGACGGCACGCCGGCCTTGGCCAGGATCGCGGCGGGGCTTTCCCCGGCCGCGCCCGCGCGTTTCGCCAGCGTGTCCAGCTCCCGCTTCAGTTTCTCGCACGCGGCCAGCAGGCTGTTGGCGATGCTCGCCGTCTGCATGGACCCCCCGGCGCCCGGGCTCACCGGCAGCGTGGAGTCGCCGTACTCGACCCGCACCGCTTCGAACGGCACCCCGAGCGCGTCGGCGGCGATCTGCGCCTGCGCCGTCGCGCCGCCCATGCCCATCTCGTGGAAGCCGCACCGCACCAGGACGGTGCCGTCGACGGAAAGCCGGACCGTGACGCTGGCGGCGAACTGCCAGGCCGGGTGGTACGCCGACGCGACACCCATCCCGACCAGCCACCGCCCGTCGCGCATCGACCCCGGTTCCGGTGTCCGGTCGGCCCAGCCGAACCGCTCGGCGCCCCGCGCGTAGGCCTCGCGCAGCATCCGGTGCGCGAACTTCTTGCCGTCGATGGGGTTGGTCGCCGGCTCGTTCCGCATCCGCAGCTCGATCGGGTCGATCCCGAGCCGGTGGGCGAGCTCGTCGATCGACGCCTCCAGCGCGTAGGTCCCGATCGACTCGCCCGGCGCGCGCATCGAGGTGTTCGAGAGCAGATCCAGCTCGACCAGGTTCTGCTGGACCAGGATGTTTTCGGCGGCGTACAGGTGTTTCGACTGCGACGTCACCTGCTCGGGTCCGCCGCCGACCCGGCCGGTGCGCGTCACGCTGGTGTGGATGAGCGCGGTCAGCCTGCCGTCGGTGCCGGCGCCGAGCGCGACCCGCTGCGTGGACGGCGTGCGCCCGCCGACCGTGCGGTAGACGCCTTCCCGGGTGAGCATCAGCCGGACCGGCCGCCCGGTCGCGCGGGCCGCCAGCGCGGCGAGGATCGTGCCGGGCCAGACCATGACTTTGCCGCCGAAGCCGCCGCCGACGAACGGGGCGATCACCCGCACGTTCGCGGCCGGGACACCGAACCGCAGGGCGAGGTGCGTGCGGAGCCAGTCGATGCTCTGCGTGCCGTCGTGGACGGTCAGCCGGTCGCCGTCCCAGGCCGCGGTGGTCGCGTGCGGCTCGATCGCGTTGTGGTGGTGCGTCGGCGTGGTGAACCGCAGGTCGACCGACACCGGTGCCACGGCGAGTGCGGCCTCGGCGTCGCCCTTCTTCGCTCCGCCGGGCATGATCATGCTGCTCTTCTGCGGCCGGGCGTTCTTCTCCTCGGCGGCGAAGTCCACAGTGGACGCCCACGTCTCGTAGGTCACGGTGACCAGCCCGGCGGCTTCGCGAGCGGCGTCGAGCGTGTCGGCGACGACGACCGCAACCGGCTGGCCGTCCCAGTGCACCTCGTCGGTGTTGAGGTAGTCGACCGAAGTGCCGGAGACCAGCGTGCTCAGGTTCAGCGGGCTCACCTTCGGCGCCGGCTTCAGCGGCGGCGCGTTCAGGTGGGTGAGCACCGCGACGACGCCGGGGACCGCGGCCGCGGCCTCGGTCCCGATCGCGGTGATCCGGCCGCAACTGATCGTCGAGTGCACCAGCGCCGCGTGCGCCAGGTCGGGGAGGTCGTATTCGGCCGAGAAGCGGGCGGCGCCGCTGGTCTTGGCTTTGCCGTCGACCCGGTCGATCGGCTTGCCGACGACGGGGCCGCCGGTCTCGGTGGCGGGCAGGGTCCTGGTCATGCCGCGCTCCCGTCGGTGAGCAGCTGCCGCAGCGTCGCGACGATCGTGCGCTGCGCCAGCTCGATCTTGAAGGTGTTGTCCGGTTGCCCCACCGCGGGTGCCAGCTCGGCCGCGGCCGCCCGGCGGAAGGACTCTTCGGTCGCCGGTGCGCCGAGCAGGATCCGCTCGGCCTCGCGGGCCCGCCACGGTTTCGCGGAGACGCCGCCGAGCGCCAGGCGGACGCCGGTCACGACGCCGTCTTCGGTCTCCAGCGCCGCCGCGACCGAGACCAGGGCGAAGGCGTAGGACGCGCGGTCGCGCACCTTGCGGTAGCGGGAGTGCGCGGCCATCGGCAGGGCAGGCAGCTCGACGGCGGTGATCAGCTCGTCCGCGGCCAGCTCGGTCTCGACCTGCGGAGTGCTGCCGGGCAGGCGGTGGAACTCGGTCAGCGGGAGGCGGCGGGTGCCGCGCGTGCTCTCCACTTCGACGACGGCGTCGAGCGCGGCCAGTGCGACGCCCATGTCGGAAGGGTGCGTGGCGATGCAGTGGTCGCTGACCCCGAGGACGCCGGCGTTCCGGGCGAAGCCGCCGATCGCGGCGCAGCCGCTGCCCGGGGTGCGCTTGTTGCACGCGGCCGCCCCGTCGTAGAAGTACAGGCACCGGGTGCGCTGCAGCAGGTTGCCGCCGACGGTCGCCATGTTCCGCAGCTGCGCCGAAGCGCCGTTGAGGACGGCCTGGGCCAGTACCGGGTAGCGGGTCCGGACCAGCGGGTGGGCCGCGAGCCCGCTGTTGCGGACGAGCGCGCCGATCCGCAGGCCGCCGCCGGGCAGCTCCTCGATCCCGGTCAGCGGCAGCCGGGTGATGTCGACGACCACGTCCGGCTGCTCGATGTCCTCCCGCATCAGGTCGACGAGGTTCGTCCCGCCGCCGAGGAACTTCGCGTTCGGCTCGGTGGCGATCGCGCGGACCGCCGTCTCGACGTCCGGGGCGCTCAGGTAGCCGAACGACCTCATCTCGCGACCTCCTGGATGGCGTGGACGATCCCGTTGTAGGCGCCGCAGCGGCACAGGTTGCCGCTCATGCGCTCACGGATCTCCGCGTCCGTCAGCTCGCCGGCGGGGCCGGCGAGGTGTTCGGTGACCGCGCTCGGCGCGCCGTCGGCGTGCTCGGCCAGCATCCCGATCGCCGAGCAGATCTGGCCGGAGGTGCAGTAACCGCACTGGAAGCCGTCGTTGCGGACGAAAGCCCGCTGCAGCGGGTCGTCGACGCCCTCGATGGTGGTGATTTCCCGGTCGGTGTACTGCACGGCCAGCGCGAGGCAGGAGTTGATCCGCTCGCCGTCGGCGAGCACTGTGCACGCGCCGCAGGCGCCCTGGTCGCAGCCCTTCTTGGTGCCGGTCAGCCCCAGCCGCTCGCGCAGCGCGTCCAGCAGGCTGACCTGGGGTGGGAGATCGAGCAGCTCCTCGACCCCGTTGACCCGCAACCGCACCTCGACCACGTCGTTCCCCCTTCGCTGGTGCCCGCCAAAATAACAGAACGTCGTACTCTTAACAAGAGGACGTTGTTCTGTTAAGTGGACCGTATGATGGCTGAGAAATGTCTCAGTCGATGTTCATGCGGGCCAGGAGGCCGGAGCAGAAGCAGCAGCGGCGCGCGGCCATCCTCGCGGCGGCCCGCGAGCTCGCCCTCGAATCCGGCGTGCGCAACGTGAGCTTGAGCAGCGTGGCCACGGCCGTGGGGCTGGCCAAGTCCAACGTCACCCGCTACTTCGGTACCCGCGAGGAGATCTATCTGGAGCTCGCGGCCGGATGCTGGCGCGACTGGGCGGACGAGGTCGTCCGCCGGCTCGCGGCCGGGGACGACGTCGTCGACGTGCTGGCCGAAACCCTCGCCGAACGGACCTTGTTCTGCGACCTGCTGGGCCACGCGGCGACGTCGCTGGAGCACAACGTCTCGGTCCCGGCGGCCCGCGACTTCAAGCGGGCGGTGCTGGGCGTCGTCGCCGAACTCGGCGCGGCGGTCGCCCAGGCGCGCCCGGACCTGACCGAGGGTGAAGGATTCGAGCTGGTCGCGGCGGCCAGCGGACTCGCGGGCATGCTGTACCCGGCCGCCAACCCGCCGCCGACGCTGCTCGAGGTCTACGCCCAGAACCCCGACCTGGCCGCGGCGTGCGTGCCGTTCGCCCCGACCCTGAAGCGGGCCCTTGCCGCCTTGGCCGCCGGATTGCCGACGCTGCGCTGACGGACCACCACGGTGGCCCGGCCGGGTTCGCCGGCTCGTCCGCGTGCGCGAAGGCTCTCATCCGGCCGGAGTGCGCCGCCGTGCCGGTGCGGCCAGCAGGACGGTGATGCCGTCGACCAGGATTTCGCCGGTCTCGGCCCAGCCCGGGATGCCGGAACGGTTCCCGGCTTCGGCCAGTTCGGCTTCTCGTTCGGCGCAGGTGTGGACGATCGCGTGCCGGGCCATCGCCGACCGGGTGAGGATGGCGGGGGCCGGACGCATCGCCGGCGTGGGCGGCCACGGCCCGCAGTGCCCGCTGCATGACGGGAGTCGACGTCGTGACCGACGGCGCCGGCGCGCGCAGGGCCGGGTCGCTGACGACGTGGGCGGCGAAGCGGGCGTAGTAGCTGGGCACGCCCAGCTCCGCGAGGTGCCGGGTCGTGGGCAGCACCAGCGCGGCCACGTGGTCGCGCAGCCGCGTCGAGCCCTCGGCCGCGTCCACCATCGCGGCGCGGATGCGGTCCATCGCCTCGCCGTGCTCGCGCAGCACGGCGAGGATCACCTCTTCCATCGTGCCGACGTGGTAGGCGACCGCGGAGTTGTTGGCCTGCCCGGCTTCCTGCCCGAGCCGCCGGCTCGACACCTGGGCGACGCCGTCCTCGGCGATCAGCCGCTCCGCCGTCGCCAGCAGCCGGGCCCGGGTCGCCGCCGACCTCCCGCCGGGCTGTGGTCGCGGCACGGTCACCACCGCACCGGTACCCGGTCGATCCCGCCGACGATCAGTCCCTGCCGGGCGCGCAGGTCCGCGGCGTCCCCGACGAGCTCCAGGGTGGGGAGGCGGCGCAGCAGCACCTCGAGCACGGTCTGCAGCTCGACCCGCGCGAGCTGCTGGCCCACGCACGAATGCGGTCCGGCACCGAAGGCCAGGTGCGGGTTGGGCCGGCGGGCGATGTCCATGTCGCCGGCGCCGTCGAACGCATCGGGGTCGCGGTTGCCGGCGGCCATGCTGCACACCACGGTCGTGCCGCGCGGCAAGGTCGTGCCCCCGACCACGGTCTCTTCCGAGAGGTAGCGCGGCATCCCGAACCCGGGGTTGGCGTCGAACCGCAGCGCCTCTTCGACGGCGGAGGCCACCAGCGACGGGTCGGCGAGCAGGCGTTCCCAGCGGTGCTCGCGGTCCGCCAGCAGCATCGCGACCAGCTTGCCGATCATGGTGGCGGTGGTCTCGTGGCCGGCGATGAGCAGGCCCTGCCCGGTCATGATCAGCTCGGTCGCGCTCATGTCGGCGGCGAGGTCGCTGAGCAGGTCGTCACCGGGCGCGGACCGCTTGGCGGCGACCAGTTCCGTCATGTACCCGAAGAATTCGCGGCCCGGCCGGTCGATTTCGTCCTGGGTGAACCGGGTCATGTTGAGCATGGTGTCGGACCAGCGCGCGAACCGGTCCCGGTCGTCCCGCGGCACCCCGAGCAGGTCGCAGATCACGAACACCGGCAGCGGGAACCCCAGCGCGGGGCCGATGTCGGCGGGCGCGCCGGCCTCGACGCGACCGGTTCCTCCGCCTCCCCGCCGGTCGGTGCCGAGGAGCGGCTGAACACGCCGCCGTCGTCGCTGTCGGAGACCCGGGAGGCGTCGTCGGCATCGAGCTGGCGGGTGAACCGCGGGTCCGACAGCATCGCCCGCACGTCGTCGTAGCGGGTCGGCAGCAGGGCTTCGTCGCCACTGGCCAGTTCGATGCGGGCCACCGGGCACTGCGACCGCAGCCGCGCCCACTCCGGCGGCGGCTCCAGCGCCGTGGGATTCGGAAACGGGTACGGCGGCAGTCCCTCCAGGACCGGCGCCGGGTCATTGCCGCCACTCACGCGCGCTCTGTCGTCGGGCATCACCGCAGCCTAGGTAAGACAGATGACTTAATCAAAGCACCTGTCTTAATCGGCGGGGTTTGCCGACGGTCACCGGTCTTCGATGTCGTACCCGTCACACCTTGACATGAGATGTGTCCGTCATGCGGTTAAACGCTACAGTGATGAGGCTATTAGACAAAGAAGGAGCTCTGCCATGAGTAGGACCTGGTTGATCACCGGAGCGTCCCGCGGGTTCGGGCGCAGTCTCACCGAGGCCGTGCTGGAAGCGGGCGACTCCGTCCTCGCCACGGCACGCCGGCCCGGGCAGCTCGAGGACCTGGTGACCCGGTACGGCGAGCGGGTCCGCCCCTTCGCTCTCGACGTCACCGACGCCGGTGCGGCGGTCGACGCCGTGAAGGAGGCCACCGGCGCCTTCGGCCGCCTCGACGTGGTCGTCAACAACGCCGGCTACGCGAACAGCGCGCCGATCGAGGAGATGGCCGAGGACGACTTCCGCGCCCAGGTCGAGACCAACCTCTTCGGCGTCGTGAACGTCACGCGGGCCGCGCTGCCCGTCTTCCGGGCGCAGCGTTCCGGGACCTTCGTGCAGTTCTCCTCCGTCGGCGGGCGCGTCGGCGGGACACCCGGGCTGGGTGCCTACCAGACCGCGAAGTTCGCGGTCGAAGGCTTCTCCGAGGTCCTCGCGAACGAGGTGGCACCCTTCGGCGTGCGGGTGATCATCGTCGAGCCCGGGGCGTTCCGGACCGACTGGCAGGGCTCCTCGATGACCCGGCACGCCGTGGGTCCCGACTACGAGGAGACGATCGGTGCCATCCACCGCTACCGCGACGAGCACGACGGCCGGCAGCCGGGCGATCCGGTCCGCGGCGCGAAGGCCGTCGTCGACGTGGTCGGCGCGGACAACCCGCCCCGGCGGCTTCTCCTCGGCAGCGACGCCGTCGCGCTCGCGCTGAAGGCCGGCGAGGACCGGGTGGCCGAAACCGAGCGGTGGGCCGAGGTCAGCCGCTCGGCCGACTTCCCCCTCGGCGAACAGTGAACGGTCGCCGCAGTTATCGATCCAAGTGTCACAGTGCGGAGTAGGTTGAGCGGGTGAGAGCCGACGCCGCGCGCAACATCGAACTGCTGCTGAAGACGGGCGCCTGCATGCTCGCCGAAGACCCCACCGCGAGCATCGGGGCGATCGCGGCGGCGGCCGGAGTGGACCGCCGGACTGTGTACCGCCGGTTCGCGGGCCGCGACGAGCTGCTGACGGCGATTCACCAGGCCCGGCTGGGCGCGATCGAGGCGGCGATCGAGGTCGCCCGGCTCCGGGAAGCGCCGGTGCCGGTGGCCCTGCACCGGTTCGTCGAGGAGATCGTCGGGGTGAACCGCACCTGGCCGGCCGAGGTCGGCAAGATGCGCCTGGACCCGGAACTCTGGGCGCGGCGCCGGCGTTCGGTCGACGAGGTGGAATCGTTCCTCCGGCGCGCCACCGACGAAGGTTTTCTCCGCCCCGGATCGCCCGCCCGCTGGCCGGGCAACGTGCTCGGGCAGCTGCTGCACCTGGCCACGGCGGAACTGCCCGGCCTGAGCGACGCGCAGGCCGCGGACGTCATCGTCGACACGTTCCTGCGCGCTTTCGCGCAGCCGCAAGGACTTCCCGTGCCGGATCGGTCCTACGACCGCGCGCCGCTTTCCTGAACCGCGTTCATCGTCTATCGTCCATCGTCGATTGACGATGGAGGAGGCCGCCGTGCTGGACCGCGATACCGCCAAGACCTACGCCGGGTGGTTTCGCACGCTCGCCGATCCGACGCGGGTGCAGATCCTCAACCTGCTCGCCGAGTCCGGCGTGCCGATGACGGTGGGGGAGATCGTCGAGCAGGTCAGCGTGGGCCAGTCCACCGTCTCCGCACACCTCAAGGTTCTCGCCGACACCGGGTTCGTGCTGGCCGAGCCGCGGGGGACCGCTCGGCTCTACCGCGTCAACGAAGACTGCGTGTCCTGCTTCCCGAGCGCCGCGGACGTCGTCATGGGCCGTGGTGTCCGGTCGTTCGCCGAGACGGCCGGTGAGGAGGTCCGATGAACCCCGACCGCGACGCCGTCCGCGATCGCTACGCCACCGCCGCCCGGCGAGCACTGGCCGGCGAGGGAACCGGCCTGCTCACCGGCGATCAGGATGCCGACCGGCTCGGTGCCGTCCACTACGCGGGCGCGGAGCTCCCGGTCGAGGTGACGGCGACCAGTCTCGGCTGCGGGAACCCGCTTGCCGTCGCCGAGCTGAAGCCCGGTGAAACCGTGCTCGACCTCGGCTCCGGTGGCGGGCTGGACGTGCTGCTCTCGGCTCGCCGCGTCGGGCCGGCCGGGCGGGCGATCGGCCTGGACATGACCGACGACATGCTCACCCTCGCTCGCCGGCACGCCGAGCGGGCCGGCGTCACCAACGTCGAGTTCCGCAAGGGCACCATCGAGCAGATCCCGCTGCCGGATGCGTCGGTCGACGTCGTCATCTCCAACTGCGTCATCGCGCTCTCGCCCGACAAGCCCGCCGTCTTCGGTGAAATCGCCCGCGTTCTGCGTGCCGGCGGCCGCCTCGGCGTCACCGACATCCTGGCCGACGACACCCTCACCGACGCTGAACGCGCCGCCCGCGCCGGTGCGGTCGAGTGTCTCGGCGGCGCGCTCACTGCCGAGCGCTACCGGACGCTGCTGCGCGAAGCCGGCCTCGTCGGCGTCGGGATCGAGCTGACCCACGAAGTCGGCGACAAGCTCCACTCCGCGATCATCCGCGCCACCAAGCCGGTCCAGGTCGTGGCGATGGCCGCCGAGCACGCCGACCGCGTGCTGGAGATTTACCAGGCCGGGCTCGACACCGGGCAGGCGAGCTTCGAGACCACCGCGCCCGACTGGGAGACGTGGGATGCCGCCCGTCTTCCCGAGCACCGGCTGGTCGCCCTCGATCCGGCTGGGCGGGTCGTCGGCTGGGGCGCGATCACCGCTGTGTCGTCGCGGTGTGTCTACGAAGGGGTTGTCGAGCACAGCGTCTACGTCGATCCCGAGGTGCAGGGCCGCGGAGTCGGGCAGGCGCTGCTGGCCGCGTTGATCGCCTCGACCGAGAACGCGGGCATCTGGACGATCCAGAGCGGCGTGTTCCCCGAGAACGCCGCCAGCCGGGAACTGCACCGACGGGCCGGGTTCCGGGAGATCGGGGTCCGCGAACGCGTCGGCCGGCACCACGGTGTCTGGCGTGACGTCGTCATGATCGAACGTCGCAGCACGCGCGTCGGTATCTAGGGGAGTGGAGCCGGTGCGCCCCTCGATTGCGCACCGGCGTCCGTCCTCAGTTGCAGCAACCCTCCGGCTTGGCGACTTCGCTCGCTTCGGCGTCCGGCGTACAGCACGTGGCGGGGGTGACCAGCGCCGCGCTGTCGCTGCCGTATGTCGTCGAGTCGCCCTTCACCGTGTAGACCTCCCATGGCTCCTTGCCCGGCCCGTGGACCCACACCTTGTCCTGTACCGCGTAGCAGCAGGTGGTGTCGTCCTCGGTGAGCGTCTCGAGGCCTTCGCCGGTGAGCCGCTGGGTCGCCGCGTTGACCTGGTCGGTCGACTCGACCTCCACGCCGAGGTGGTCCAGCGCCGTCGCCTGGCCGGGCTCGCCCTCCAACAGCACCAGCTTCAGCGCCGGCTCCTCGACCGCGAAGTTCGCGTAGCCCGGCCTGAGCTTGGCCGGTTCGGTGCCGAACAGCTTCGAGTAGAAGTCGATCGAGCCTTCGAGGTCGCCGACCCGCAGTGCCAGTTGCACTCTGGACATCCTTGCCGCTCCTTGGATAGATGGTTGTCGAACTAGTTGAACTTAGATTGCCGTCTATATTGAAATCTGTCAATATAGAGGTATGTCGAAGCAACTGCCGCTCGTCGCGATGGACGCCTGCTGCGCGCCCTTGGCCCGGGAGCCGCTGACGCAGGACCAGGCGGTCGAGCTATCGCACCTGTTCAAGGCGATGGCGGACCCGGTCCGGCTGCGGCTGCTGTCGCTGATCGCGTCCCACGCGGGCGGTGAGGCGTGTGTGTGCGACCTGACCGACGCTTTCGACCTGACCGGCCCGACCATCTCCCACCACCTCAAGGTGCTGCGCGAGTCCGGGCTGATCACCGGCGACCGGCGCGGAACCTGGATCTACTACCGCGTCCACCCGGAGGTGTTGGCGCGACTGTCGGCGGTGCTCACCACCACCGGCGAAGCAGTCACGGCGTGACCGCCGTCGGCACCGGGACGGCACCGCGCCTGTCCACGATGGACAAGCTGCTGTGGCCGTCGACGCTCGCGTTCACCGCCGCGGGCAACAACTTCGGACTCGCCATCCCTGCCCATACCTCAGTCGACGGAGAAAGCAGCCATGACCGGCAAGCCTGAAGTCCTCTTCGTCTGCGTGCACAACGCGGGCCGGTCGCAGATGGCCGCCGCTCTGCTGGCTCACCACGCCACGGTGCGGTCGAGGTCCGGTCGGCCGGCTCCGCGCCGGTCGGCAGCATCAACCCCGCCGTCCGCGAGGCGATGGCCGAGATCGGGCTCGACCTCTCCCGCGAGGTCCCGAAGAAGCTGACGACGGACGCGGTCGAGGCCTCCGACGTCGTCATCACGATGGGCTGCGGCGACGCTTGCCCGATCTTCCCCGGCAAGCGGTACCTCGACTGGCAGCTCGAGGACCCCGCCGGCCAGGACGTCGAAGCCGTGCGGCCGATCCGCGACGAGATCGACCGCCGGGTGCGTGAACTCCTCGCCGAACTCTTGGCGGCCAGGGCCTGACCGCAGGCTCGAAAAGGGAAGCATTGCGGCTGCGCCGTTTCTCCTGGCGTACCTGGGTGCGCTGCTGCGGGTCGGTGGTCGTGTTCGGCGGGCTCGGCCTGCTCCTGCGGCCGGCCTGATCCGGTGCAAAAAGTGCCGTGCGACTCCGGGCAATTCCCATAACCGGCCCGAAATGAACGTGAGTAGTTTTCGAACAGGTGGGCGCGAGCCGATTTCCCGGCCACTTCCGGCGAGGGTTCGGACAGTACTGTCAGGCACCCGGGCGGGCGGGACACATCTGGCCGGAGATCCCTGCGGGACACCGGTTCCGGCTGGTCGTGACCGAGGTGCCGGAGGCCTCGCGATGACGGTTGTGTCTGCTGCGGGGCATGGCGGTGTCAAATGCTCCGAACGGGTGTAATAAATTCGTCACGTGATAGCTGAACCGAGCTGTTGCGGGTACGCTCCCAGCGGTCCGTGACACGCCTCGGCGACCGTCTTGGCATCATCGGCCAGGGCGAGCACCGGTGCCTTCCGGCGCTCGAAGAGGGCGTCGACGGAGTCCGGGTGATTCGGTGACCACGGCATCGCGGTACTTCCTCCGGGCTGCTGCTCGGTGAGGTGAGCCCACCTCAGGCTAGAGCTGTGAGTTGGATCCCACAAGGGATCGAACGGGCAGAAGTGGTGCGGTCGGTCCTCCGGGAGGTGCTCCGCCCGGGCGAGCCGTTGTTCGGCCTCATGGCCGGGCCCGCGCAACCGCGGCATGCCCTGGACCTCGCTGGTCGTCGGCCGCCGCTTTCGGCGGCGTGGCGGAACCGCTGCTCGGTGACCATCGGCCGCAATCGGCACATGCCGGCAGCGGCTATCGACCGTTCAACTTTCAACTGGCTCGGGCAGCACGAGCGGTTGCAGGAGGGCCTTCTGCAGTAGTTCGATGATCACATCGATTTGACTCGAAACTTCAGTGGCGAAGTCGTCTCGAATAAAGCCGGACAGCTTGACGAATTCCGCGAGCGATGCTCCATTTGGGCCTGTTTGAACCACGACGTGTCGCCTGTCTTTGTATTCATCGATGACCTCGTTGAGATATTTCTCGATTATTTTGTAGCTCATCTCCAGCTGCTCGCCTGGCGCCCTTGTTTGGGTGGCGCTTTCGTGGTCGTTGAGGGCGAGGTTTCGTAGACGTTCGTCCGTTATGGATGGCAAGCGCCGCTTGAATTTCTCGAACTCAAGCTGTTGAACTATCAGATCTCCTATATGTCGGTCGTATATATCCAATGTAATATGACCGCCTGCGCCATCGATCGTTGCGGCTGCCAATGTTCTGCGCATGCGCTTGATGTCATTGTATGCAGTCAGTGTCTCTTGTAGTAGCGATTGAAGTAGGCTGTCTTTTCGGGCGCGTTCGTCGCGTAAGTTCTCGACATCGCGGCGCCACTGCTCGAGACGTACGTCCCGTTGTCGAGCTTGTCGTTGCGCCTCTTCCGTGCGATCCTGCTGGAAAGTAAACGTCGCCAGTCCCGCCAGGCCGCCGAGGAGTGCGACCGAGATCGCCTGCATCGCCGTCTTCGCTGCCTCGTAGCGAAGCGTGCTATTGGCTGGGTTTCCGAGCCAGGCCCAGATCAGAATCGCGATACTCACCCCGCCGATCATGGTCAGCCCGATCAGGCCGCGTCGTTTCGCGGGCAGGATTCGACTGATGATCTTGGCTCTCGTTGAGGGGCTGGATTCCCGATCTTGATTTTGAGGCATGTCGACTCCGATCAACGTGCAGAAGGGGTGCTCGAGAGTAATTCTGTGATTTATTTCCGATCCCTGGCGTGAGTCTGTCCGCTCTTGGCGAATACTCTCCCGAATATGGAATCGGGCGTCGTTTCCGTAGCGAAACACTCTGCTGCCGGCGTCACTCGACTGCGAGTCTGCTTCATCCGCCCGGATCTCCGGGGTGAGCCGACTGGTGTAACGAGTCGGCCTGAGAAGAAGCGTCGATTCCTGCTTGGCGCTGTCGGCTGGCCTGCAGGGAATGGCCGGGACGGGGACGCGTCCGAGGTGGCGGAAGCGGCTGCCGTGGAAGAACACGCACTCGTCCCGCTCTCCGCAAGCGAGCGGAGAGCGGGGCAGGCCGGACGACGAACGACTTCGGCTGCCGGCGGGCATGCTCGACGCACCCCGGCGGTTCGGCGGCCACCCGGCCGGCGGGCGGCGCCGGATCCGGATCGCCGGCGGAAGCACGCCGTTCGTGGGGCGGCTGCCGGCGGCGATCACGGTGCCCGGTTCACGGTTCCTCGAGGCCGGCACCGGGCTTCCGGCACGTCAAGTTACCCCCGGCCCGAGCTGAGCGAGAGAACCACTGCCGGGTGGGCCAAGTTGGCCCAGGCTGACCGGGCCCGCGGCCACGATCCTGGCTCCATGTGGATCACCGCGGCTGCCGCCGAGCTCGCCGCGGTGCCGGTTTCCCGGGCGCAGTGACCCACCTCACTTGCTTCGAATTCGAAGCAGCAGTACCGTGTCCATAGTTGCTTCAAGTTCGAAGCAGATTTACTACCAGCGAAAGCGAGACTCCGATGAAGGCAGTGCGTTTCCACGAGTACGGCGCCCCCGACGTCCTGCGTTACGAGGACGTGGCGCAGCCGGTTCCCGCGGCCGGGCAGGTTCTGGTCCGGGTGGCCGCGACGTCGTTCAACTCCGTCGACGGCAACATCCGCGGCGGCTTCATGCAGGGCCCCATCCCGGTCGAGCTGCCCCACACCCCCGGCCTCGACGTCGCCGGCACGGTCGACGCGCTCGGCGAGGGACTGGACGGTCTCGCGGTCGGGGACCAGGTCGTCGGCTTCCTGCCGATGGACAAGCCCGGCGCCGCCGCGGAGTACGCCCTCGCCCCCGTCGAAATCCTCGCGGCGGCCCCGAAGAGCGTCCCGCTGGCCGACGCCGCGGCATTGCCGCTGGTGGGTCTCACCGCCTATCAAGCGTTGTTCGACCACGGGAAGCTGACCGCCGGGCAGCGCGTGCTGATCAACGGTGCCGGTGGCGCGGTCGGCGGCTACGCCGTGCAGCTGGCCAAGAACGCCGGCGCCTACGTCATCGCCACGGCCAGCCCGCGCAGCGGCGACGCGGTCAAGGCGGCCGGTGCCGACGAGATCGTCGACCACACCACCACCGCGGTGACCGACGCCGTGACCGAACCCGTCGACCTGGCGCTCAACCTCGCCGCGGTCGACCCGGCGGGCCTGGCCGCGCTGGTCACCCTGGTCCGTCCCGGCGGGGTCCTGGTGAACACCACGGTCTGGATGCCCGCGCCCTCCGACGAAGAGCGCGGCGTGCGCGGCATCGACCTGTTCGTCCGCAGCGACGCCGACCAGCTGGCGAAGCTGGTCGCGCTGGTCGACCGCGGCGAGCTGCGCGTCGACGTCGCCGAGCGGGTCGCGCTGGACGGGCTGCCGGCGCTGCACGCCCGGGCCGCCGAAGGCGCCGTGCACGGCAAGGTCGTCGTCGTCCCGGCCACCGCCTGATTCGGAAGGCAGAAACCGTGTCTCTGAGCTTCGATCCTGAAATCGCCGAGGCGCTCGCCCCGATGGCCGGCGCGACGCCACCGGCGGTGGGGGACATCGCGGGCCGCCGTGCCCTGTGGGAGCCGATCATCGGCGCCGCGGGAACGGCCCAGCCGATCCCGGCCGACGTCAAGGCGCGCGAGTACTCCGCGACCGCGGACGACGGAGCGCAGATCACGATGCGCTGGTACACCAAAGAAGGAGCGGCACCCGGTCCGGCAGTGCTGTTCTTCCACGGTGGCGGGTACATCTTCGGCCACATCGACCTGTTCGACGGGCCGGTCAGCCGCTACGTCTCGGCCAGCGGCGTGCCGATGCTGTCGGTGGAGTACCGCCGTGCCCCCGAACATCCTTACCCGACGCCGCTCGAAGACGCCTATGCCGCGCTGCGCTGGCTGCACGAGCACGCCGCCGAACTGGGCGTCGATCGCGAACGGATCGGCGTGATGGGTGACAGCGCCGGCGGCGGCCTGGCGGCCGCACTGACGATCCTCACCCGCGACCGCCGCGGCCCGAAGATCGCCCGCCAGATCCTGCTCATGCCGATGCTCGATGACCGCATCCCCGCTCCCGACCCGCACATCGCGCCCTTCGTGCTGTGGTCCTACGACGACAGCCACACCGCCTGGCCCGCCCTGCTCGGCGACACCGCCGGCGGCCCCGACGTTCCCGCCACCGCGGCCCCGGCCCGGCTCGAAGACGCGACCGGTCTCCCGGCGGCGTACATCGAAGTCGGTCAGCTCGACGTCTTCCGCGACGAAGACACCGCCTACGCCACCAAACTCGGCCAAGCCGGGGTGGAGGTGGAATTCCACCTGCACCCCGGCGCCCCGCACGAGTTCGACTCCATCGCCTTCGGCTCCGACGTCGCGCGGCGGGCCATCGCCGACCGTGTCCGGGTCCTCAAGTCGATCTGAACCTTGAAGAGACTGTGGACGATCCCGGCGGCCTGTTCGCCGGGACGGCACAGCACACCTTCGAGTTCGAAGCAGTAGGCTGGGAGTCATGCCGGATTCGCCGCCGTCGCTGGACCCCGTGCAGCTGGGCGCCTACTTCGACCTCATCGAGGTGACCAGCCTGCTGCGGCACGCGGTCGAGCAGCAGCTGCGCCAGGCCGGTGAGCTCAGTTACGTGCAGTTCCAGCTGCTGGCCCGCCTCGGGGACGCACCGACGGGCAGCCACCGCATGACCGACCTCGCCGACGGCGTCGTCTACAGCCGCAGCGGCCTCACCTACCAGGCCGGCCTGCTCGAGAAAGCCGGCCTGGTGGTGCGTACCCCGTCCCCGGACGACGAGCGGAGCGTCACGGTCACCATCACCGACGCCGGCCGCGCCCTGCTCGCGCAAGTGCTGCCCGGGCACATCGAGGTGGTCAGCGGCCTGCTGTTCGAACCGCTCTCCCACGACGACGTCAAGACCCTCGCCGCCCTGCTCGCTCCGGTGCGCGACCACATGCGCTCGACCCCACCGCGCTCAGCCGCGCCTCGCCGCCGCTGAGGATTCCGCTCACGAGATGGAATTGCCCCCGCGCTGCCACATCTCGTAGTTCCCGCATTCCGCGGTGGTTCCAGCCGCCGTTTGAGCGGCCGTGAAGAAATCGTCGACCATGGTCGAGACGCGCGATTCCGCCACCGCGAGACACACCTGTTCGGGGGCCAGATCCGGGATGGGTACGTAGCTGATTTCCGGGTGTGAATAGAACACGGTCGCCGAACGGGCCAGGAACGAGATGCCCCGGCCGGCCGCGACGTGCTCGAGCGTTTCGTCCACCCCGCGCGCCAGGTACCCGGCGTTGGGGTGCGGGCGTCCGGTGGGCTGGGTGCTGGGATCGGCGTGCCAGATCAGCGGCTCACCGGCCAGATCGGCCTCGGTGACTTCCTCCTTGCCGGCCAGCCGGTGACCGGCGGGCAAAACCGCCACCCGTGGTTCGGTGTAGAGCGGGGCCACGCGCAAACCGGCTTCGTCGATGGGCAGCCGCACGTAACCGATGTCGATGCGGCCGTCGAGCAGCATCTTGGCCTGGTCGTCGCTTTCGATCCGTTGCACGTCGACGAGAACGTCCGGGTGGCGAGCGGCGAACAGGTTCACCGCCGGAGCGGTCGGGATGCCCGCCCGGAAGCCGACCATCAGCCGCCGGCTGCCTCGCGCGGCCACGGTCACCCGGCGGCGGGCCGCATGGGCGGAGGCGAGCAGCGGGCCGGCGTCGGCCAGCAGTTGCCGTCCGGCGTCGGTCAGCGTGACGCCGTGGCTGTCCCTGGTCAGCAGCGCGGCGCCGAGATCCCGTTCCAGTGCGCGGATCTGCCGGCTGAGCACCGGCTGGGCGATGTGCAGTTCCTCGGCGGCGCGGCCGAAGTGGAGCTTGTCGGCGACGGCGACGAAGTAGCGCAGCTTGCGCAGGTCGAGATCCATGGAACCTCCCGGTCCGGCGATGCCTTCAGGGTATCGCAGCAGCTGAAAGAGGTCTTGGACGCGCACTCGGGCCGGTGGCAGCCTCGGAAGTCGGACGCCGTCGACCATTCGGCGATTCACCAGGACGGGACCGAATGTCCGGTCCGATCTGCAGAAAGCAGCACACCATGAGCAGCATCAGCATCATCGGCCTCGGCGGCATGGCCCGGGCCATCGCGGCCCGCGCGGTCGAGGGCGGCAACACCGTCGAGGTCATCGGCCGTGACGCGGCCAAGGCCGGCGAACTGGCCGCCGCGCTCGGCGGCGGCGCCACGGCCGGGACGTTCGGCACCGCACCCGCCGGCGACCTCGTCATCCTCGCCGTGCCGCACGCCGGCGGCGTACCGGTCGTCGCTCAGTACGGGGACGCGCTGGCCGGCAAGGTCATCATCGACATCTCCAACACGTTCGCCGGCCCCGACGACACCGTCTTGGTCACCGCCGAGGGCAGTTCCGGTGCGCAGGAGATCGCCAAGGCCGCCCCGGCGAGCGCGCACGTGGTCAAGGCGTTCAACACCGTCTTCGGGCACGTCCTGACCCGGGGTGGCCCGCTGGACGTGCTCGTCGCCGGCGACGACGCGGGCGCCAAGGCGAGCGTGTCGGCGTTCATCGAGAGCCTCGGGCTGCGCCCGCTGGACGTCGGTGGCCTGGCGATGGCGCACTGGCTGGAGGGTGCCGGCCTGCTGCTGATGGGCCTGGCCCGCAGCGGCGCGGGATTCGACGTCGCGCTCGGCGTCACCGTCCTCGACTGAGCGTCCCGCACCAGCACAACCGTTTGACAAGGAGCATCAGCAGCATGCGCGTTTTCATCACCGGCGGGACCGGCCACGCCGGCTCGCACCTCGTCCCCGAGCTCATCGCCGCCGGGCACGAGGTCACCGGCCTGGCCCGGTCGGACGCCTCCGCGGCGGCGTTGGCCGCACTCGGTGCGAAGGTGCGTCGCGGCAGCCTGGAGGACCTCGACGGGCTCAAGGAGGCGGCCGCCGATTCCGACGGCGTCATCCACGTCGCGCACCGGCAGGACCTGCTTCCGGCCGGCGGGATGGACGCCGTGGCCGCCGCGGAACTCCCGATCGTGCACGCCTACGGCGACGCCCTCGCGGGAACGGGGAAGCCGCTGGTCGCGGCCGGGAGCATCGGCTCGCCCGGGAACGGGCGGAACCTGGACCGGCCGGCCACCGAGGAGGACCCGGCGCTGCCCGCCGGCGACGAGCACCGGGGCACCCTGCGGGCTCGCAACGTCGTGGAAACCGCCGTGGCCGGCCTCGCCGAGCGGGGAGTGCGCTCTTCGGTCGTGCGGCTGCCCACCATCATGCACAGCACGACCGATGCGGGCTTCCTCACCACGTTGATCGCCGTGGCGAAGGAGAAGGGCTTCGCCGGCTACCCCGGGGACGGCGCGAACCGGTGGAACACCGTGCACGCCCGCGATGCCGCCGCCGTGTTCCGCCTGGCGCTGGAAAAGGGCCCGGCCGGCCGGGCCTGGCACGCGGTCGAGGGCGAGGGCATTCCGTTCCGCGAGATCGCGGAGGCCATCGGCCGCCGTCTCGGCGTGCCCGCCGTGAGCATTCCCGCGGACGAGCTGGTGCTGCCGGGATACTTCGGGTTCCTCACCGCCGTGGTCACGCTCGACCTCCCGGTGTCCGGCCTCATCACCCGCCGGACTCTCGGCTGGGAACCCGTTCAGCCCGGCCTGTTCGCCGATCTGGACAACGGCCATTACTTTCCGGCCGGCTGAAGGGTCGGTTCACCACGAGCCCGGCCGACACTGCTGGAGGAAGCGGAAGACATGACGACAGTGGGATTCATCGGAAGCGGCAACATCGGCCGTGCGGTCGCGCGGCTCGCGGTCGACGCCGGTCACCCCCGGCCGGTCCGCGCGATCACCTGGCCGGCGAAGTCGAGCATCTCGTCAAGGCCGGTGAAAACCACGAAGGGGTCGAAGTACGCCTCGTCGACACCGGACTCGGCGTACCGCCGCAGCTTGTCCGCGAGTGAGCCGGCGGAAGTGCCCGGTTCGAGGTTGATCCGCATGGCCGTCTTCAGTGCGTCGGGGTCGCGGCCGGCGTCCTCCGCCGCTCGGCGGGCGATCGACCAGAGGTGGTCGGCGCCCTCGTCGCGGCTGCCGGCCGACGCGGCGGGTGCCGGTCCCTCGACCCCGAGCCAGCCGACCCCGCTGCGGCCGACCCGGCGCATCGCGGCCTCGCTGGCACCGCCGATCCAGATGGGCGGGCCGCCCGGCTGGATCGGCCGCAGGCCGGCGTGGACCGGGGGCAGGGTGAAGAACTCGCTGTCCCACGACACGGGGTCGGTCGTCCACCACGCGCGCAGGAACGCCAGCGTGTCATCGAGCATCTTGCCGCGCCGGCGCCAGTCGGCGTTGCGGGCGACGTCGTACTCCTGCTTCATCCACCCCAGTCCCACACCCACGCCGAGGCGGCCGTCGCTGAGCACGTCGAGCGTGGTCAGCAGCCGGGCCAGGTGCGGCGGCTCGTAGTAGAACGTGCTGAGCGTGCTGGCGTTCAGGCGGTTCCGGCTGGTGGCCGCGGCCGCGACGGTCCACAGCAGGACCGGATCGAGGGAGCGGGTCATCTGCGGCCCGTGGGCCAGGTAGCTGCTGTCCACGTCGACCGGCGTGATCAGGCGATCGCCGACCCACAGCGTGTCGTAGCCGAGGTCCTCGAGCCCGCGGCAGAACGCGCTCAGGGCGGGGGCGCCGCTGACGGCGGGTCCGACGATGGGAATCACGAAACCGAGCTTCATCGCGAGTCTCCTCGGGCGGGGTCGTTCGCCGACATCGAGCACTCCTCCGGCCGGGTGTGGCGAGAAACCCCTGACGGGCTGCGCGTGTCATGGCCGGCGCTGTGGGGTGTCGGCGTCGTGCTGCTCGGGTTGGGGTGGTGGGGGGATCAGGCCGGGTTCTGGGCGAGCAGCCGTTCATCACCAACGTGTTCTCGTCGTTGACGGCGGCGTTGTTCGGAGTTCCGCTGGCGTTGATCGTGGTGCGGCGGCTGGGCTTGGCGCAGGCGGAAGCCGTGGAGGCACGCGCGACCCTGGCGACCACGGTCGCCGGGAATCTCGCCTCGGCGGCTCCGGGTCTCCACCCCGGCCCGCTCGGCGACCTGCGCGACGCCGAATTGCGTGACCTCGACATGGCGACCAGGAGGTCTCACACGGCCTCGCCCTCGGACCTGCCCGCCGCACTTCGCACCCTTTGGGCCCAGTTGGAGATCGGGTGCGAACTGGCGGAAGCGGTCGGCGCACTCGACGTCTCACCGCCCAGGCGGCCCGGGTGTTGACGTCGCCCTCGGGATGACCGGAAGGCGGCGTGCCGTCGCACCGCCTTGTCGTCCCGGCCGGTGCTTCGAGGCGTCAGTCGTGCTTCGGCGCGGGCTCGGGGAAGTCGGCCAGTCCGTGCTCGACCAGCCGGGCGGCGCGGCGGACCTCCCGGGTCACGGCGTCGATCGCGTCCGGTAGGGGGTGGCCGGGTCGCAGGTGGGTTCGCAGGGCGCGGAACTGGACCCGCCACAGACCGAGGAGGGCGGCCGCGACGATCTGGGGTTCGGGGTCGTCGGGGCGCAGTCCGGTCCGGGCGGCGAGCACTTCGGCGGCGATGTCGACGAACCGGTCGGCGGTGTCGCTCTGGTACGCCCGCAGCGAAGGTGTGTCGCGGATCAGATCGCCGAACTTCCGGTACTGCGCCAGTGCGCGGTCGGGGTCGGCGGCAAGACCCGCGACGAGGCCACGCAGTTCTTGGTCGAGCACCGTCAGCATCGCGGTGACCGGGGGGAGCGCCGGGTCCGACAGGTGCGTGCGCAACGCGCCGGCTGTCGCTTCCAGCCGGTCCAGGAGCAGCGCTTCTTTGCTCGGGAAGTAGTTGAAGACGGTCTTCTCGGACACTCCGCACGCCTCGCCGATGTCGGCTACCCGGACGGCGTCGAAGCCGTGCTCGACGAACATCCGCGCGGCGGCGTCGGACAGCTGCTGGCGCATCGCGCGCTTCTTGCGCTCGCGCAACCCTTCGCCGGCCGGCCGGCCGGGTTCCGTCGTCGTCACGAGATCATCCTACTTCAGTGACGCAAAAAGTTCTGCTACAGTAATTTTATAGCTACTGAAGCTACTGGCTGAGGAGGCCACCGTGTCCGAGATCCACATCGTCCGCGACTACCCGCACTCGCCCCTGAAGGTCTGGCGGGCGATGACCGACCCGGACCTGATCCCGTACTGGACCTCGACCGGGAAAGGCGCGCACGCCGTCGGCTTCCGGCCCGTGGCCGGCAACCGGTTCCGGTTCGTCGCCAAGCCGATGCCCGGCTGGCGGGGGATCGTCGACTGCGAAGTGCTGGAGGTCCGGGAGCGGGAACTGCTGCGCTACACCTGGGTCGGTGCGGAGGGCGAGCCACCCAGTCACGTCCTGTACCGGCTGGAGCCGACCCCCGGGGGAACCCGCTTCACCTACCACCACACCGGGTTCACCGGAATCGGCGGGTTCGCCATGGCCAAGCTGCTCGGCTCGGTCCGGGCCAGGATGCTCACCGCCGGGGTGCCGGCCCTGCTCGCCCAGCTGGACGAGACCGGCGCGCTACGCCCGGACACGACACTGCGGCCGGCGCCACCCCGATGAACATCCCCGCGCAAGCACTCGCGCTCGTCGCGGCGCTCACGCACCTGTGGATCTTCACGATGGAATCCGTCCGCTTCGAGCACCCTCGTGTGCACGCCATGTTCGAGGTGCGCGCGGCGGACCTCGGCGCGGTCCGCCCCTGGGCGTTCCACCAGGGCTGCTACAACGCTCTCCTGGCCCTGCAGGTGCTCGCCGGCCTGGCCGCGGTGCACGTGGGCGCCGTTGCTGCCGGCCGGGCCCTCGTCCTGGCCGCCGGCGCGTCCATGCTCGTGGCGAGCGCGGCCCTGATCGCCTTCGACCCCCGCCGGGCGCGGATCAAGGGCTTGATCGGCCAGGGCGCACCCGCCCTGGCGACCCTCATCGCCGTCGTGGCCTGAGCCGCACCAGCCGAGGCAGGCGGTCGTGTCATTCAGTCGCCGTTCGTTCGGCCACCAGCGCGTCGACGATTTCGGCGAGCTCGCGGACACCGCGGGTGCCGGCCATGCGTCCGGCGATGCGGCGTGCGGCGTCGCGGTAGCGGTGGTCGTCGAGGACGGCGCGGACGGCGCGACGGATGGCCGGCGGCGCCGGGGTCCGGGTTCTGATGCGGCGTCCGACGCCGGTCCAGGCCACCCGGGCGATGACTTCGGGTTTGTCCTCCTGGCGGCCGGTGGCCACGATCGGCACGCCGTAGCGCAGCGCGTACTGCACGCCGCCGTACCCGCCGTTGGTGACGTAGACGTCGGTCTTCGGGAGCAGCTCGTCATACGGCAGGAACTCGGCGGCCCGGGCGTTCGCGGGCAGCGGCGGCAGGGAATCGAGCGGGCGCCCGCCGGTGGCCACGGCGATCAGCACGTCCTCGTCGGCGAGGCCGTCGAGTGCCGGCGCGATGAGCTGACCGTAATCGCTGTTGCCGATCGTGCCCTGGGTCAGGTGGACGACGGGCCTGGAGCCGTCGAGTTCCGGCCACCACGGCGGAAGCGGGGCCCGCGAACCGGAAGCCGAGATCGGCCCGGCGAAGTGCAAGGTGGCGGGGGCGTCGGAGCGCGGGTACTCGAACTCGGGCACGGTGAACTGCACGATCGCGTCGGCGTGGCGGGGCCAGTCGAGGACGGCGAACGGGATCGGGCGGCCGTGCAGCCGGTGGAACATCCGGTCGGCGGTCCGCTCGACGGCCGGGAAGAGGACCTTGGCGGTGAGCAGGGCGAGCGCGGTGTTGCGCAGCCGGCCGAGCGGGCCGCGCAGCGGCGTGAGCCCCGTGCCGAAGGGGGCGGTGTCCCGGCTGGCGATCATCAGCGGGCAGATGCCGCACATCACGATCGGCGGCCGGACGCCGAGCGGGTGGCCGAGGAGGAACGCGCCGCCGACGAAGGCCGGGTCGGCCAGGAGTGCGTCGGCCGGTTCGGCGGCGTGCGCGGCCATGACGGCGTCGTGCTGCGTGCGGCCGGGCCGGACGAAGACGTGCTCGAGGTCGTGGGCGATCGCCCGGGTGCCGCTGAGCGCGGCGCGCTCGGGGAAGGTCTGGTTCCAGTCCTGCCGGTCGTCGAAGTCGGCCTCGGCCGGCAAGGGCAGGTGCTCGGCGCCGGTCGCCGTGACGACGTCGGCGAAGCGGGAACCGGTGAGGAAGCGCACCCGGTCTCCTCGCCCGGCGAAGTGCCGCGCGACGGCGAGCAGCGGGGTGACGTGCCCGTGGACGGGCATGGTCGCGATCATGATCGAGGGCATGACGCCCTCCCTCTGTCGCCGGGGAGATAGAATTGGGGACTATGAAGCAGTATTCATCTGCATGGGACCGTAGTCAATATGCCGGACACTGACCGCGGCGCGCGCTCTTACCGGTCCGAGCTTCGGCAGCGCCAGGCCGCGGAGACCAGGCGCCGGGTGGTCGAGTCCGCCATCCAGGAGTTCGGCGAGCGCGGGTACCACGGCGCGACCTTCGCGCGGATCGCGAAGCGGGCTGGGGTCTCGGTCGAGACGGTGCGTGCCAACGGGCCGAAGGCGGCACTGCTGTGGGCCGCGGTCGCGGTGGCCTCCTTCGGGGTCGAAGGCGAGATCGACTTCTTCGACACCGAGCGCGGCAAGAACATGCTCGAACTCCGTGCCCCGGAAGCGTTCGCGGCCTACGTCGGGGAGATGATGCTGGCGATCAACGAGCCCGTCGCCGGGGTCTGGACCGCGGTGACCGCCGCGGCTCACGGCGACGGCGAGGTCCGGGACACCTTGGCCGAGCGGCTCGTGTCCATGCGAGGGCAGGTCGAGAAGGTGCTCCGGGTGGTCGGCGAACGCGACTGGCTGCGGACCGACGTGCCCTTCGACGACCTCGTCGAGGCGCTCTGCGTCATCACCAGTGTCGAGGCCTACGTGCGTTATGTGCGCGTGGACGGCAAGCCGCGCGAGGAGTACCAGGCCTTCGTCGCCCGCACCGTCCACGACACGATCCTCCGGCGCCGGGAGCGGGATCGCTGATCAAGGGGCGAGGGGGAGTGCGGCGTCCAGGCCCATCGTGACCAACTTCCGCCGCGCCTGCCCGGACGGCACGACCCGCAGCGACCGTCCTTCCTCGGCGCACAACCGAGCCAGGACGACCAGCCGCGCAGCGGCTTCCATGCTGAGGTAGGTGACCGCCGACAGGTCGACCGTGATCGCCGCCGCGGGAGTGCCGCGAACCCGGTCGGCGATGTCGTCGATCGCCGTCGTGTCGAGCAGCTCTCCCGCTGCGACGAACGTCTGCACCGGTTGGGCGCGGGCCGGCTCTTCGTGCGGGTTGACGACTGTGCTCATGCTCGATCCCGTTCCGCCGGCCGCCGGGGCGCCGTGCGGCGCAAGCCCGTGACTGCGCGGCTATCCACATCTCTCATCGTGGGGGTTCGGTGCGCGTTACCTCCCGGTTGGCGCGTTCACCTGATCTTGTGAATTCCCGGCGGCTCGCCGAGGGAGCCGGCGCCGTGCACGCCCTCGCCGAACTCGTCGGGCGGCTCGCCGCGGCGGCGGATGCCGGCGCCGGAACCACCGTCAACGTCGGCACCATCGAAGGCGGCACGGCGCGCAACGTCAGCCGATCGGATCGACCGCGTGCTCGGCGAACTGCGCGGTCCGCTCGAGCCGGTCGGCGGCGGCAGCGACGCGAACTTCCTCGCCCCGCTCGGCGTGCCGGTGCTCGACGGGCTCGGCGGCAGCGGCGCCGGCGCCCACGCGCGTCACGACCACGTGCTCGTCGATACCATTCCCGACCGGATCGCCCTGGTCGCCGGCCTGCTGACGCGGCTGTCCGGCAGCGGGCGGGACGCCCTCACCCTCGAACGCCGCAGCCCGGCGAACCAACGCGGGCTGTCATTCGCCTCCCGCCGGGATGGCGTTGTCGATGAGGACCGCGGCGATGGCGGCGGCGGTGGGGAAGGAATCGCTGTCGAGGACCCGGGTGCGGGCCGAGGCGCCGTCGATGAGCAGCGCCAGTTGCTCGCCGAGTTGCTCGGGGTCGGTGGCGCCGGCTTCGCGGGCGGTTTCGGTGAGCCGCGCGGCGATGGCGATCTTGTAGTCGCGTGCGTACCGGGACGCGGGGTGCCGGGGGTCGTGGAGTTCGACGGCCGCCGCGATGTAGGGGCACAGGGGCGTGGACGCGGGCATCTCGAAGGCGGCGAGGAGCCGTTCGCGGGGCGTGAGGTCGGTGCGGTCGAACACCCCGGGCATGACGTCGGGATCGAATCGGCGCAGGTATTCGGTGACGAGTTCGTCCTTGCCGGGGAAGTGCTGGTAGGCCGTGCGCTTGGACACCTGCGCCGCGGCGCAGAGCTGATCCATGCCGGTGCGGTTGATGCCCTGTTCGCGGAACAGCTGCCGGGACGCGCTGAGGATGCGCTCGCGTGCGCCCCGGCCGCGGCGCCGGCCCAGGGGGCCCTTCTCCAACTCCGTCATGTCCGCAGTGTAGCCCCGTTGGGTACGTATCGGTGTACATAGCTTTGCGCTCTGCTCGGTCGTCGGGTACGTTAAGCAAACAGGTCGGTGTACATAACTCGCGGACCGTTCCGAAACACCCCAACCCCAGGAGGAGTGATCGTGGGAAAGCTCGATGGCAAGGTCGCGGTGATCACCGGCGGATCGACCGGCATGGCACTGGCCGGTGCCCAGCGCTTCGTCGAGGAAGGAGCGCACGTCTTCATCCAGGCCCGGCGGCAGGACGCGCTGGACGACGCCGTCGAGCTGATCGGCCGCAACGTCACCGCCGTCCAGGGTGACGCGGCCGAACTGGCCGACCTGGACCGCTTGTACGACACCGTCAAGCGGGAAAAGGGCTCGATCGACGTGGTGTGGGCCAGCGCCGGGATGGGCGAACCGGCCGTCCTCGGCGAGATCACCGAGGACCAGTTCAACCGCGCGTTCTGGCTCAACGCACGCGGCACCCTGTTCACCGTGCAGAAGGCCCTGCCGCTGCTCAACGACGGCGCGTCGGTCTTCATGACCGGATCCAACGCCTCTCTCGGTGCCTTCCCCGGCTGGAGCCTCTACGCCGGGAGCAAGGCCGTCCAGCAGGCCTGGGCCCGCGTCTGGCTCAACGAACTGCGCGACCGCAAGATCCGGGTCAACGTCCTGACCCCCGGCCAGGTCGCCACGGCCAAGCAGGAAGAACTGTTCGACGAGGCCACCAAGTCCGCGTTCGAATCCCTGATCCCCCGCGGAGAGATGGGCCGCCCCGAAGAAATCGCCACCGTCGCCCTGTTCCTCGCCTCCGACGACTCCAGCTACGTCAACGGCCTGGAACTGGTCGCCGACGGCGGCACCACCGCCATCTGAACCGCGACACGCCGGCCTGCCGGTGCATGATCGATGTGCTGAACGGCATCACCGATGACCAACTGGCCACGTGAACACCTCGGCCCTCCGGCTCGGCGCGCCGGCTTGCCGCGAGGCTGCCGACGAACCGGGCGACTCGTCCCGCGAGCTGATCGGCAGGCACGTGCGCGCGCTGGCCACGGCGTGGCAGGAGCCCAGCGCCTGGCGGGGCACCACCGACGTGGGGATCGAGTTGACCAACGAGGCGTGGGGCCGGATCGCGCTCACCGAGGTGGTGGTGCACGGCTGGGACCTGGCCACGGCCACCGGCCAGCCCTTCGAGCTGCCCGAACCCACCCTGCAGGCCGTCTGGGAGTACCTGACCGAGTTCCTGCCGGCCCTGCCGGAGCCGGTCCGGGCCTCCTGGGGCGCGGCGGTGCCCGTCCCGCCGGACGCGCCCCTGCTGGACCGCGTCGTCGGGCTGGCCGGCCGCAAGCCGTGAACGAGCCGGAAAGACACCTCGAAACAGGAAGAGAGCACATCTCATGAGCAGCATCACCCTCATCGGTACGGGGAACATGGCCCGCACCATCGGCACGCTCGCGGTGGCGGGCGGCAACACCGTCGAGGTCATGGGCCGCGATCAGGCCAAGGCCGACGACCTGGCCAAGACCCTGGGCGGCGGCACGACGGCGGGCACGTGGGGCGCCGTTCCGGCCGGGGACATCGTCATCACGGCCCTGTTGTACGACGGGGTCGTTCCGGTCGTCGCCGAGTACGGAGACGCCCTCGCGGGCAAGGTCGTCGTCGACATCAGCAACCCCTTCAACGCCGCGTTCGACGGACTGGCCCACCGCGGGGAAACCTCGATCGCGCAGGAAGTCGCCAAGGTGGCCCCGGCCGGCGCCGGCGTGGTCAAGGCGTTCAACACCATCTTCCGCGGGGTCCTGGAGAAAGGCCGGCCCGACGTCTTCATCGCCGGCGACGACGCGCGGGCCAAGGCGGACGTGGCGGCCTTCGTCCAGAGCCTCGGGTTGCGCCCGCTGGACGTCGGCGGCCTGAAAATGGCGCACTGGCTGGAAGGAATGGGCGTGGTCACGGTGGGCCTCGCCGGCAACGGGGTCGGCCACGGGGACTTCGCCCTCGGCGTCAGCGAATTCACCGGCTGAGCCCGGCGCCGGGCCGCTGCTGCCGGCCCGGCGCCGCCGCCCGGGTTTGCTCAGGTGGGGGTGCAGGTCAGGGCCGGCGGCGGTGTCCCGCCGGTGGCCTGGAATCCGAAGGTGGTGCTGCCGCCCGCGGTGATCGGGCCGTTCCACCCGGCGTCGGTGGCGACCACGCTCGCGGCGTTCTGCTTCAGGGTGGTGTTCCACGAGTTGGTGACCTGCTGGCCGCCGGGCCAGGTCCAGCTGACCCGCCAGCCGGTGATCGCCGTGCGCCGGTCGTTGGTGACGGTCACCGTCGCGACGTGGCCGGTGTCCCAGCCGCCGTTGACGTGCAGGCTCGCCGAGCACCCGGCCGCCGGCAGGACCAGCAGCGTGATGGAGTTCGCCGGGTACGTCGCGTCGATGTGACCATTGGCCGCCGGGAGGTCGCCGCCGCGCACGATGGCGCCCAGATCGGCCGAGCTGTAGGTGAACCGCTGTGCCGCACCGGCGTTGTCGAACCCGGCCACCGACAGCGGCGAGGTCAGGTCGCCGCCGGTCTTGTTGACGACCATGACGGTCAGCGCCTGGTCGGCGGACCGCTGCGCCGCGTACACCGCGAGCCGGTCCTGATCGGCGGAGGCCGACTGCACGCTGACGTCACCGAACCGGCTGCCCGCGCCGTCGTAGTTGCGGTACATCCGGAACGCGTAGGCGCCCGGGTCGGTCGGCTTGGGCTCGCCCCACATCGTGGCGAGGTCGAGGCCCTCACGGCCGAAGACACCCAGGATGTCGGCTTCCGCCAGCGCGCCGTTGATGTCGTCCAGCGCGCCCCAGTTGTACTCGGTGATGGCGGTCTTGGTCCCGGGGTTGTACCGGTCGACCCACGACTTCATCGTGCGGATGAACTGCAGCGGCGGTGCGTTGACGCCGCTCGGGCCGATCCAGGACTCCTCGACGTAGGACGGGTCCCACAGCGACCGGATGGACCGCAGCCGCAGCGCGTTGGCCTCGGGGGTCTTGTCGCCGCTGATCTGCGGGTAGAAGTGCTGGTCGAAGTAGTCGAGGTAGCGCTTGCCGCCGTGGGCGTCGCTGTAGTCCTTCATGTTCTTCAGGTACCACTGGGACAGGTTGAGCCCGCCGTGCGCGGCCGAATCGGCGCCCGGCCCGCAACCGTCCACTCCGGACGCGACCCATTCGCAGTAGCCCCAGCCGGACGGGCCGAGGACCGCCGCGCCGGGGTCGGCGGCCTTGATCGCCGCGGCGGCCGCGGTGCCCTTGTTGCCCAGCTCGTCGTCCGATACCGGTTCGGGGTGCACGTCCCGGTGCGTGCTGGACCACAGCACCGGCTCGTTGTCGAGCTCGTAGATCGGCACGCCGCCGTGTGCCGCCGTGCCGAACCGGTCCACCAGGTGCGACACCATCTCGCCGTCGAACGACGTGTCCACCGGGATCGAGCTGTCGGTGGGTACGGCGGTGAGGTTCTGCTGGTCGAGCTTACCGTTGCCGCAGTTGGCGTCCCACTGGTCGAAGCCGTCCTGCCGCGGGAACCGGGTCGCCGGGAACCCGCAGGTGAACGGATGTTGTGACGGCGAGTCCTTGGCCACCCACCCGCTCAGCGGCACGGTGACGACCGGCTTGATGCCGCGGCCGAGGTTCGACCCGACCATTCCCTCGAGGGAGTGTGCTTCGTCGGCGACGATGTTCTCGAAGTACCAGTCGCTGCCGGTGTTGTAGGTGTGGTTCTTGAAGTTGTAGCGGCTGGTCGCGTTGCCACCCCAGCGCGCCACCGTCTGGCCGATCTCGGCGTTGAACGCCGGATCGCCGCCATTGAGGCCGTAGATGTCGGGGCTGATCGCGTGCCGGGCGGCGGACACGTCGACCGACAGCGCGGGCCCCGTGTCCGCCGCCGCGGTGCCCGCGCCGGTGAGCGCCATCGCCACGAGAGACGCCGTCAGGCCGGACGCCGTGACCGCTCGTCGTTTCCGCCATCGCCGAACAGTCACCGACGCCTCCACCGATCCCGTGCGCGGACGATTCCGTGCGCCGTCAGGATGGTGGCGGGGAGGTGGCGGCTGTCAAGCTGCTCCGGGTTCCGGGTTGGATTCCGGTGCACGGTAAGGAAGTCCGGTGGAGCCGGCGGTGGGGGCCGATGAAACTTTCATCGCGCCCCTGCCCGGCTTCAAGGGTGCCCTGCCAGTACACCTTCCGAGAGGACCTCGTGGGTCGCGCCGGCTTCTGGTTCCGTGGATGCCGGATCCAAGCCCCGACCGAGGAGGTACCTTGCCGACCTTCGCCGTGTTGCCCGGCATGCGTGCCCCGGGGCGGCCGGCACTTCGCCGAGCCCGTGGCGGAGGGCCGGTGATCCTCGCCCGGGCGATCCCGGCTTTGCTGCTGGCCGTCACCGCCTGCGCCGCCGGGCCGCCGTCACCCGCTCCCGCACCACCCGCCGCCACCACCACCGGGAGTTCTGCCGCCGTGAACATCCGCCTCACCGTCGACGGCCGCGTCGTGAACGCGACCCTGAACGACAACCCCAGCGCGCGCGACTTCGCCACTCTGCTGCCCCTCACCCTGGACCTGAGCGACTTCACGGAACGGAGCGGATCTCGGACCTGCCCCGGCGGCTGACGACCGCCGGCGCCCCGGACAGCGCCGAGCCGAAAGCCGGTGACGTGGCCTTCTACGCCCCGTGGGGCAACCTGGCGATCTACTACCGCGACGCGCCCCGCGCGAGCGGCGTGGTCGTCCTCGGCCGCCTCGCCGACGGCGGTGCCGACGTGGTCGCCGCCGCCGGCCAGGTCACCATCGAACCCGCTCCCTGAACCTGGAGAACGCCCGAGATGAACCCCACCTACGATTTCACCGGCCAGGTCGCCTTCGTCACCGGAGCCGGCTCCGGGATGGGCCTGGCCGCCGCCCGCGCGTTCGCCGGGTCCGGTGCCGCCGTCGCCCTCACCGACGTCGACGAAGCCGCGCTCGACGCCGCGGAGAAGGACTTCACCGCCGCCGGTCACCGCGTGCTGGCGCTGCCGTGCGACGTCACCGACGAGGAGCAGGTCGCCGCCGCCGTCGACCGCACGGTCGAGGCCTTCGGCCGCCTGGACGTGGCGTACAACAACGCGGGCATCCAGATCCCGCCCAGCGACGCGGCCGACGAACCCGCCGAGCGGTTCGAGCGCGTGATCGCGATCAACCTGCGCGGTGTCTGGGCCTGCATGAAGCACGAGCTGCGGCACATGCGCTCCCACGGCCGCGGAGCCATCGTCAACTGCTCCTCGCTCGGCGGTCTCGTCGGTCTCCCGGGCCGGGCGTCTTACCACGCGTCCAAGCACGGGGTGATCGGCCTGACCACCAGCGCCGCCCTCGAGTACGCCCCGCGCGGCATCCGGATCAACGCGGTCTGCCCGGGCACCATCGACACCCCGATGGTCCGCGACATGATGGCGAAGGGCGAGCTCGACCGCGCCGAGGCCGAGGCCGGCCAGCCGATGAACCGGCTCGGAACGGCCGAGGAGATCGCCCAGGCCGTGCTGTGGCTGTGCAGCCCCGGGCCGGTTTCGTCGTCGGGGTGGCCCTGCCCGTCGACGGTGGCTACGTGGCCCGCTGAGTCCAGCAAGCGCTTTCAGTCCCGCGCGTACGTGACCGCGGCACCGGGTCTTGGTGGTATCGCAGGGATTCGGCTACTCTCCCCGGAGAGCGCTTTCAGCCGTGAGTTCCGCAGCGTCACCATCATCGGATTGCACTGAAACTAACTGCGTGCTGATCACGACGCTCACCGCAGTCGACGACGAGCCGGCGAGCCCCGGCGTGGTCCACCTCGCGGCCGCGGGCACCAGCCTCGTGCTGGACGCGACCGGCGACCGCCTGCCCCGCGTCGTGTACTGGGGCGCCGATCTCGGCCGGCTCACCGAAGCCGAACTGGGGGACCTGGTGCGCGCGGCCCGGCCGCCGGTCGTCTCCAACAGCATCGACGACCCGCTCCCCGTCCCGGTGACCGCCCTGGAACTGCTGGATTTCAGCGGGCGGCACCTGCGGGAGCGCGCCCCGCAGCGGCACCCGTTCACGGTGGGCTCCCACGTCCGCAGCGGACGCCGGGGCCGGACCGGTCTCGACGCGACCCTGCTGCTGCTCGCCGGTGAGCCCGGCTTCGGCTTCCGCCGGGGCGAGGTCTGGGGCGTGCACACCGCCTGGAGCGGGAACCACACCACCTACGCCGAGCGGGACACCGCGGGTGTCGCGATCCTCGCCGGCGGTGAGCTCCTGCTCCCCGGCGAGATCATCCTTTCGCCGGGCGAGTCCTACGCCTGCCCGACGCTGCTGGGGTCCTACGGCGACGGAATGGACGAGCTGTCCGGGCGGTTCCACGCCGACCTGCGCAGCCGGCCGGAGCACCCCGCCTCGCCGCGGCCGATCGCCCTGAACACCTGGGAGGCGGTCTACTTCGACCACGATCCGGCGAAACTGCGCGAGCTGGCCGGGCTCGCCGCGCGGGTCGGCGCGGAACGGTTCACGCTCGACGACGGCTGGTTCCGCGGCCGCCGGGCCGACCACGCGGGACTGGGTGACTGGTTCGTCGACGAACAGGTGTGGCCGGACGGCCTGCACCCGATCGCCGACCACGTCCGCTCGCTCGGCATGCAGTTCGGGCTCTGGGTCGAGCCCGAGATGGTCAACCCGGACTCCGATCTCGCCCGGGCGCACCCGGAGTGGATCCTCCGGCCGGAGGCGCGGCTCCCGCCCGAGGCCCGGCACCAGCAGGTGCCGGACATCTCCCGGCCGGACGCCTACGCCTACGTGCTCGAACGGCTCGACGCGCTGGTCACCGAGTACGGCGTCGGCTACCTCAAGTGGGACCACAACCGCGATCTCGTCGACGCCGGGCACACCGCGAGCGGCACGGCCGGGGTGCACGACCAGACCCGCGCCCTCTACCGGCTGCTGGACGAGCTCCGCGCCAAGCACCCCGGCCTGGAGATCGAGTCCTGTTCGTCGGGTGGCGGCCGCGCCGACCTCGAAATCCTCGCCCGGAGCGAACGGATCTGGGCCGGCGACTGCCGGGACGCGCTCGAGCGGCAGCACATCCAGCGCTGGACCGGTTTGCTGCTGCCCCCGGAAATGCTGGGCTCGCACGTCGGCGCGCCGACGGCGCACACGACCGGCCGCACGCACACCCTCGACTTCCGCGCCGGCACCGCGTTCTTCGGGCATTTCGGCATGGAGTGGGACCTGACGTCGGCGAGCGAAACCGAACTCGCCGAACTCACCGCCTGGATCGCCCTGCACAAGCGGTTCCGGCCGCTGCTGCACAGCGGCACCGTGGTCCGCGGCGACCACCCCGACCCGGCGCACTGGCTCCACGGCGTCGTCGCCCAGGATCGCGCCGAAGCGCTCTTCGCCTTCGTCGCGCTGCAGACCGGAGCCTGGGCCCCGCCCGGCCGCATCCGGCTGCCCGGGCTGGCCTCCGGGACCCGCTACACCGTGCGGTTCCTGTCCGCCGTGGACCGGGAGCGGCGACACGGGCTGCCCGCGTTCCCCGGCTGGGCGGACCGGCCGCTGACGTTGTCCGGTGCCGCGCTGGCCACGGCCGGCTTCCAGGCGCCCGCATTGCAGCCGGAACAGCTCCAGCTGATCCACGTGCTCGCCGAGCACTGAGGAGGCGGCGGCGAATTCCTGCCGGCCGGGGACCTTGACGGGGTGCGCGATCGAGCTGCATACTCCCGTAACCTCCAGTTAATCGATTAACGCCCGAGGCAGGAAGGAGACCGCCGCGATGGCTCGAGTGCGGATGTCCGACGTCGCTGCCCGGGCGGGGGTGTCCACGGCGACCGTGTCGATGGTGCTCAGCGGGCGGGACGCGGCGCGCGTTTCGCCGCAGACCCAGCGGCGGGTGCGTGAGGCGGCCGAGGAGGTCGGCTACGAGCTGAACTCGGTGGCGCGGAGCCTGCGGACGCAGCAGACCCGCATGGTCGGCCTGATCTCGGACACGATCGCCAGCACGCCGTTCGCCGGGCGGATGCTGGCCGGGGCCAACGACGTGGCCCGTGAGCAGGGAAATCTCGTCGTCCTGGTCGACACCGAAGGGGACGCCGACGCCGAGCGGCAGGCGCTCAACGCGCTGAGCGGCCAGCAGGTCGACGCCATGATCTACGCGAGCATGTGGCACCGCGTGGTCGAGGTGCCGGACGGCCTGCCCGGGGACGCCGTTCTGCTCGACTGCGCTGCGGCCGCGGGAGGCCGGGCCGCGGTCGTCCCGGACGAACGGGCGGGCGGGATGGCCGCGGTGCGGGAACTGGTGGCCGCCGGGCACCGCCGGATCGCCTTCCTGGACGCCGAGGAGCGGTTCGAGCTCGTCGCGTCACCCCTGCGGTACGAGGGGTACCGGCAGGTGCTGGCAGAGGCCGGGATCGAGCCGGATCCCGCCCTGCACGCCCGTGCCGAGCCGGTGGCCGGCGGCGGGCGGGACGCGGCCCGGCGGCTGCTGGACCTGCCGGCCGGGCGACGGCCCACCGCGATGTTCTGCTTCAACGACCGCATGGCGATGGGCGCCTACGCGGCCGCGCACCACCGGGGTCTTTCGGTGCCCGATGACCTGTCGATCGTCGGCTACGACGACCAGCAGCTGGTCGCGGCCGAGCTCGATCCGCCGTTGACGACGATCGCGCTGCCGCACTACGAAATGGGCCGCTGGGCGATGGAGGTCGCGCTCGGGCTGCGTCCGGCGGACCCGGCGGCCCCGTACCTGATGCCGTGCCCGGTCATCCGCCGGGCTTCGGTGGGCCCGCCGCCTGCCGCGTTCGGCGGCTGACGGCGGACCGCACTTCTCACTGCATTCCACATGGCAGTTGGCGCTGCCATCCGGCACGGAGGCGACGGCCGGTCGCGCTCCGCAACAGAGAAAGAGATTCCACGGTGAAACGCAAATCTCTCACCATCATGGTAGCGGCAGGCCTGACCGCGGTGCTCGCGCTGGGCGGCTGTGCCCGCGCGAGCCAGGATTCCTCGTCCTCCGGCGGACCCGGGGAAATCACCATGTGGACGCACTCGGCGGGCAACCCCGGCGAGCTGGCGGTCTACCGGCGGATCATCGCCGACTTCAACGCGTCCCAGACCCAGTACAAGATCGTCCAGCAGAACTTCCCGCAGGGTTCCTACAACGACGCGATCACCGCGGCCGCCGCGTCGCGGAAGCTGCCCTGCCTGCTGGACATGGACGGCCCGGTGATGCCGAACTGGGCCTGGGCCGGCTACCTGCAGCCGCTGGGACTGCCGGACGACCTGATCGGGACCCTGCTGCCCACGACCGTCGGCCGGTACAAGGACACCGTCTATTCGGCGGGCTACTGGGACGCCGCGTTGTCGGTCTTCGCGCGGAAGTCGGTGCTGGACAAGAACCAGATCCGGATCCCGACCGTCGAGAAGCCGTGGACGCTCGACGAGTTCGACGCCGCCGTCGCCAAGCTGAAGGCGAGCGGCTACGCCACGCCGCTGGACCTGGGCGCCGCCGACAAGGGCGAGTGGTGGTCGTACGCGTACTCGCCGATGCTGCAGAGCACCGGCGGCGACCTGATCGACCGGGCCACCATGAAATCCGCCGACGGCGTCCTGAACGGCCCGGACGCGGTGAAGTTCTTCACCTGGTTCCAGCAGGCGTTCAAGAGCGGCTGGGCGGACAACGCGGGCCCGGTCGGCAACCAGCGCTTCATCGACAACAAGGTCGCGCTCAGCTACACCGGCGTGTGGAACGCCAAGGATGCGCTCGAAAGCGTGGGCAACGACCTGCTGATCCTGCCGCCGGTGGACTTCGGCAAGGGCCCGAAGATCGGTGGCGGTTCGTGGCAGTGGGGCATTTCCGCCGGCTGCAAGAACACCGAAGGCGCCCGCGCGTACCTGAAGTTCAGCTTCCAGGACAAGTACCTGACCGCCTTCGCCGACAGCCAGGTGGTCATCCCGAGCACCACGGCGGCCGCGGCCGCGTCGAAGTACTTCGGCGACACCGCTCCGCTGCACCCGTTCGCCGTGCTGTCGCAGAAGTTCGCCCTCGCCCGCCCGGCCACCCCCGGCTACCCGGTGATCTCCTCGACCTTCGAGAAGGCGGCGAAGGACATCATGAGCGGTGCCGACGTGAAGCCGGCGCTCGACACCGCCGTGCAGGCGATCGACACCGACATCAAGTCCCAGAACGGCTACGGCTTCTAGCTCGTCGCTCCCCGCCCGGCGCCGGCGCCGGGCGGGCCGAGAGGGAAGGCTCCTCCCATGACGGCGACCATCTCGTCGGACACCCGCGCCGCGAGCGCGGCACCCCACCCCGGCACCGGGCGAAAAACCCGCCACGAACTCCGTTCCCAGCGCCGCGCGGGCTGGGCCATGGCCGCCCCGGCCGTGGTGTTGCTGCTGGCGTTCCTGATCGTCCCGGTGATCCTCGGGTTCGTCCTGTCGTTCACCAACGCCCGGCTCGTCTCGCCCGAACCGACCACCTTCACCGGTCTCGACAACTTCGTCCGCGCCTTCACCGCGGATCCGACGTTCCTCCGCTCGCTGGTCAACACGTTCTGTTTCGCCGCCGTGGTGGTGCCGGTGCAGGCCGGGTTCGGGCTGCTGCTGGCCATCCTGGTGAACCGGAAGATCCGCGGCGCGGTGGCGTTCCGGGTCGTCTTCTTCATCCCGGTCGTGACCTCGATCGTCGTGGTGTCGATCCTGTGGAAGTTCATGTACCAGCCGGACGGGCTGATCAACTCCTTCATCGACTCCATCACCTTCGGCGCCTGGCAGGGCACCGCGTGGCTGAACGACCCGAGCACCGCGCTGACCGCGATCATCGTGCTGTCGATCTGGCAGGCGGTCGGCTTCCACATGCTGATCTGGCTGTCCGGCCTGCAGACCATCCCGCAGGAGCTGTACGAAGCGGCCCGGATCGACGGTGCGGGCACCTGGCAGCAGTTCCGCAACGTGACCTGGCCGTGCCTGCGCCCGACCCGGGTGTTCGTGCTGATCACCATCACCATCGCCGCGCTCGGGCTGTTCGTGCAGATCGACGTGATGACCCAGGGCGGCCCGGTGGACGCCACCTCGACGCTGGTCTACCACGCCGTCCGGATGGGCTACCACCAGCAGCAGATCGGCTACGGCTCGGCCCTGTCGCTCGTGTTCTTCGTGCTGGTGCTCGTCGTCGCGCTGGTCCAGCGCTTCCTGACCCGGGACAAGGACTGAACCATGGCCATCCACAAAGGACATACCGACGAGCGGGTGCTGCGCCGCCGCCGGCGCGTCTGGACCTACCTGGTCCTCGTCGGACTCGCGGTCTTCTTCCTGTTCCCGCTGGTGTTCATGTTCGTCTCCAGCCTGAAACCCGACGGCCGGATCCTGTCCGACGTCGGCGGTTGGCGGGCGTTCCTGCCGCTGGGCGACATCAGTTTCGACAACTACTCCGCCGTGTTCGACCGGGTGCCGGTCGGGCGGTTCCTGCTCAACTCGGTCCTCGTCACGGTGGTGATCGTGGCCGCCGGACTGGTGGTGAACTCGATGGCCGGGTTCGCGATCTCCCGGCTGCGCTGGACCGGCCGCGGGGTGGTGCTGAGCGTCATCATCGCCACGCTGATCGTGCCGTTCGAGACCATCGCGGTGCCGATGGTCTACTGGGTCTCGCAGCTGCCGACCCTGCTGTTCCAGAACGGCCGGATCGTGTACGACTTCGGGTGGCTGGACACCTACCAGGTGCAGATCATCCCGTTCATCGCCAACGGCTTCTCGATCTTCCTCTTCACCCAGTACTTCTCGACCATCCCGACCGCACTCGACGAGGCGGCGCGGATCGACGGCGCCGGCTGGTTCACCATCTACCGCAGGATCGCGGTGCCGCTGTCGGGGCCGGCGTTCGCCACCGTCGCGATCCTGACGTTCCTGCCGGCCTGGAACCAGTACCTGTGGCCGAGCATGGTCGTCCAGGACGAGAAGCTGCGGCCGGTCATGGTCGGCATGCAGTACTTCTTCCAGGACAACACCGCCTGGGGCGAGGTCATGGCCTACACGTCGATGATCACCCTGCCGGTCCTCGTGGTGTTCCTCGCCTTCCAGCGCGCGTTCGTCAGCAGCGTCGCGGCCAGCGGCGTCAAGGAATGACACCCTCCCCGGCTTCTCGAAAGGCTCGCATGTTTTCGCTGCCCGACTCCTGGGTCTGGGACTTCTGGTTCGCCGACGACGGCGACCGCTACCACCTGTTCTTCCTCTACGCCTCCCGCGCCCTGCACGACCCCGAAGCCCGCCACTACCGCGCCTCGATCGGCCACGCCGTCTCGGCCGATCTGGTGCACTGGACCCGGATCGAGGACGCACTGGTCCGCGCGGACGCCCCGGCGTTCGACGACCTGGCGACCTGGACCGGTTCGGTGGTGCGGCACCCGGACGGCACGTGGTTCCTCTTCTACACCGGCGCCACCCGCGCCCCCGGCGGCAAGAACGTCCAGCGGATCGGTTACGCCACTTCGCCGGACCTCGTGACGTGGCAACGGGCTCCGGAGAACCCGGTCCTCGCCGCGGATCCCCGCTGGTACGAGACGCTGGACGCCGCCTGGCACGACGAGGCGTTCCGCGACCCGTGGGTGTTCGCCGACCCGGACGGCGACGGCTGGCACATGCTCATCACCGCGCGTGCCGGTACCGGCGAGCCGTTCGAACGCGGCGTGGTCGGCCACGCCGTCTCCGCGGACCTGCGGCACTGGCAGCTGCGCCCGCCGCTGACGGCGCCCGGGCCGCGCGGGTTCGGGCAGCTGGAGGTGCTGCAGGCCGAGGTGGTGGACGGCCGGGCGGTCCTGCTGTTCTCCTGCCTGGCCGAACACGCCTCGCCCGACCGCCGGGCCACCGGCACGACCGGCGGGATCTGGGCCGCCCCGGCCGGCGGCCCGCTCGGGCCGTTCGACATCGCGGCCGCCGAACCCGTCACCGACGACCGGTTCTACAGCGGCCGCCTGATCCGCCGCCGGTCCGACGGCCGGTGGGTGCTGCTCGCGTTCCACCACCGCGGCGAACACGGCTTCGTCGGCGCCATCGGCGATCCCATGCCGGTGGCGTGGGACGGCAAACGGCTCAGTGTGCTCGATTCCTGAATTCCTGGAGGTCCCATGCGCTCAACGACGAGCGGCCTTCGCCTGCTGTCCGCCGCCGCCCTCGTGGCGGCGACGGCGGCTGTGGGCCTGACCGGCGCACCCCCCGCTTCGGCGGCGGCCACTTACCGCGCGCAGTACCACTTCACGGTGCCCGACCACTGGAAGAACGACCCCCAGCGGCCGGTGTACGTCAACGGCGAGTTCAACTACTACTACCTCTACAACGCCGACTACCCGAGTGAGGTCGGCACGGCCTGGCGGCTGGCGACGACGACCGACGGCGTCGCCTTCGCCGACCAGGGCATCGCCGCACCGAAGAAGACCAACGCGAACCACGACCTGTGGTCGGGTTCCGCGGTCGTCGACACCGCGAACACGGCCGGTTTCGGTGCCGGCGCGGTGGTCCAGCTGGTGACGCAGATGGACCACCCGACCCCGGCGCAGATCGCGAACGGCTCCGGGCCGCAGGCGCAGTTCCTGTGGTACTCGATCGACGGCGGCCGGACGTTCCGGCCCTACGGCGACACGCCGGTGATCCCGAACGGCGGCCGCCGCGACTTCCGGGACCCGAAGGTGATCCGGGACGCCGCCCGCGGCCGGTGGGTCGCGGCGATCACCGAAGGCGACCGGATCGGGTTCTTCACCTCACCGGACCTCAAAGCGTGGACGTGGCAGTCGGACTTCGTGGGCACCACGGGCACGCTCGAGTGCCCGGACCTGTACCCGATCCGCGCCGACGACGGCACCACGCACTGGGTATTGGGTGTGAGCGCCGGTGGGACACCGGGCACCTACGCGTATTGGATCGGATCCTTCGACGGGAACGGCTTCACGGCCGACGCGGCCACGCCGCAGTGGCTCGACCACGGCTTCGACTGGTACGCCGGTGTCACCTGGGAAGACCCCGCCGCGCCGGCGGACCGGCGGTTCGGCATGGCCTGGATGAACAACTGGGCCTACCCGGACACCACACCCACGTGGGCCTCCGACGGCTTCAACGGCACCGACTCCATCGTCCGCCGGATCACGCTCAAGCACTACGCGGACGGCTACGCCCTGGCCTCGCAGCCGACCCCGGCGTTGGCTTCCCACGCGAGCTCGGTGATGAACCTCGGCACCATCCGGGTCGACGACGGCCTGGTGCCGCTGGCTTACCACGGCACGGCCTACCAGCTCGACACCGACGTCAGCTGGACCCGGCTGGAGAACATCGGCCTGCAGCTGCGGGCCTCGGCCGACGGGACCCGGCACGCGGACACCGGGATCTACCACGACTACAGCTACCTGAACCGGCGCCAGACCGGTTCGCCCGACACGTCCGGGGTGCGAGGGGAGAGCCACGCGCCGTGGAACCCGGCGAAGACCAGCGCGCACCTGCGGATCCTGGTCGACCGGACCACCATCGAGGTGTTCGTCGACGACGGCCGGTACGTGCACTCCAGCGAGGTGTTCGCCGACCCCGCCGACACCGGCATCAACCTCTACGCCACCGGCGGCAGCGCCACCTTCGCCAACACGACGATCACCGAATTCCCCGACCTGTCTCAGCGCCCGGCGCACGTCGTCTCCGGGTTCGAAGGCAGCTCCTACGACCCCGGCTGGACGACCACCGGCAGCTTCGCCGGCACCGGCCCGTCGGCCGGGTACCTGCCCGGCATGGTCGGCAACGCGGTCCTGGACACCTTCGCCGGTGGCGGCGACCCGGCCACCGGCACGATCACCTCACCGCCGTTCACCCTCGACCGCAACCACCTGCGGTTCCTGATCGCCGGCGGCCACCACCCACCCGGCTCGGCCGGCCGGACCTCGATCGACCTCGTCGTCAACGGCCAGGTCGTCCGTACCGCGACCGGGGACGACACGGGAGTGCTGAAGCCGGTCGACTGGGACATCGGTGACCTCGCGGGGCAGAGCGCCCAGGTTCAGGTGGCCGACCAGGCGACCGGCGCGTGGGGACACCTCATGGTCGACCAGCTGCTGCTGAGCGACTGAGCGGATCGCCGCCGTGGCGTGGCTTCAACGGGCGGCCCGGGTGAGGTGTTCCCGGAGGTAACGGCCGGTGATGTTGCCGGCGGTGCCGGCGATCTCGTCGGGCGGGCCGGCCGCGACGATCTCACCCCCGGCGGCGCCTCCGCCGGGGCCCATGTCGATGACGTGGTCGGCGTTGGCGATCATGTCGAGGTCGTGTTCGATGACGACGACGGTCGCGCCGTTGCCGGTCAGGCGCTCCAGGACCGCGAGCAGGGTCCGCACGTCCAGCGGGTGCAGGCCGACACTGGGCTCGTCGAAGACGAAGAGGGCGCCGGACTGGTCGCGGTGGAGTTCGGAGGCGAGCTTGAGCCGTTGCGCTTCGCCACCCGAGAGGGCGGGGGTGGCTTCGCCGAGCGTCAGGTAGCCGAGGCCGAGGTCGGCGAGTGCCTGCAGGCGCGTGCGGACGCGGCGGAGGTCGCCGATCCGGTCCACGGCTTGCGCGACGGTCAGCGCGAGCACTTCGGGCAGGGTGAGGGCGTCGCCGGTGGCGCCGTCCGGCGGGGTGCGCCGGACCGCGCCGGCTTCCGGCGCGTACCGGGAGCCGTCGCACTCGGGGCAGACGATGTCGACGTCGGGGAGGAACTGGACGTCGAGGGAGACCTGTCCGGTGCCTTCGCAGCGCGGGCACTTGAGGGAGCCGGTGTTGTACGAGAAGTCGCCGGCCGTGAGGCCGAGTTCGCGCGCCTCGGGAGTCTGGGCGTAGGCGCGGCGAAGGTCGTCGAGGACGCCGCTGTAGGTCGCCACGGTCGAGCGCACGTTGACGCCGATCGGGGTGGCGTCGACGACGTTCACGCGGGTGAGGCCGGCCGCGTCCAGTGCGCGGACGTGGGACGGCAGCGCGTTCCCGGTCGTGTGCGCCACGAGGGCCGGGACCAGGCTGTCGAGCACGAGCGTGGTCTTGCCCGACCCGGACACCCCGGTGACGGCGGTGAGCCGCCCGGCCGGCAGTTCGAGGTCGAGGGCGTGCACGGTGTGGCGGGGGCCGGTCGAGAGCCGCACGGTCCCGAGGGCGAAGACCTGGTCGTGGGCGGCCCGGTCCCGGATCACGACCGGTTCTCGGCCGTCGAGGAAGCCGCCCAGGAGCGAGGCCGGGTCCTTGCCGATCGCCGCGACGTCGCCGGTGGTGACGACCCGGCCGCCGTCGGCTCCCGAGCCGGGGCCGATTTCGATCACCCAGTCCGCTTCGCGCACGACCTGGATGTCGTGGTCGACGACCACGACGGAGTTGCCGTCGGCCAGCAGGTCCCGGACGACGCCGAGCAGTCCGACCACGTTCGACGGGTGCAACCCGACGGACGGCTCGTCCAGGACGTACAGCACGCCGGTGGTGCGGTTGCGGACGGCGCGCGCGAGCTGGATGCGCTGCCGCTCGCCGGTGGACAGGGTCGAGCTCGCCCGGTCGAGACCGAGGTAGCCGAGACCCAGTTCGACCAGGCGCCGGGCGTTCTCCAGGAGCTCGGCGACGATGGTGTCCGCCATCTGCGTCATGGCCGCGGGCAAGGTGGGGACGACGCCCGGGGCCCAGGCGAGGACCTCGTCCAGGGTCATCGCCGTGGCTTCGGCGAGGTTGACGCCGTCGACCAGGGTGGCGCGGACTTCCTCGCTGAGCCGGGTGCCGTCACAGGTGGGGCACACCTGGACGCTGAGGAACTTGTTTATGCGGCCCAGGCCCCGTTCGCTGGTGGCGTTGTCCAGCGCTTCCAGCACGGCTTGCCGGGCGTTGCGGTAGGTGAAGTTCAGCTCGAACAGCTTCCCGTTCTTCGACGGCACGCTGATGTGCCGCTTCTCCTCCGGGCCGTGCAGCACGATGTCCCGCTCGCGGTCGGTGAGTTCGGCGTACGGCACGTCCGTGCGGACGCCGAACTCGGCGACCACCTGCGGCATCACGGTCAACCCGAACATCGACCACGGGGCCACGGCGCCGTCGCTGATCGACCGGGCCGGGTCGGGGACCAAAGTGGCCTCGTCGACCTCCCGCACCACGCCCGTGCCGGTGCAGTGCGGGCACGCTCCGTCGGAGTTGAACGCCATCGACTCCGCGCCCGGGGGAGCGAACTCCACCCCGCATTCGGGGCACGTCAGAGTCAGGCCGAGCGCCACGTCGATGGTCGGAGCCTGGTAGTGCCCGTTCGGGCACCGGTGCGATCCCAGCCGGGAGAACATCAGGCGCAGCACGTTCAGCAGTTCCGTCGAAGTGCCGAACGTCGACCTGACCCCGGGAACGCCGGGCCGCTGCCGCAAGGCCAGCGCGGCCGGGACGTGCTCGACACTGTCCACGGTCGCCCGGGCGGTCTGGGACAGCCGCCGTCGGGTGTAGGTCGAGAGTGCTTCCACGTACCGCCGCGACCCCTCCGCGTACAGGACCCCGAGCGCGAGCGACGACTTCCCCGAGCCCGACACACCCACGATGGCGACCATCTGCCGCAAAGGCACCGATACGTCGACGTCCTTGAGGTTGTGCACCCGTGCGCCGCGCACCTCGATGGCCATCGGATCGGTGCGTGGCCTGGCACCGGGGTTCACGGCGTCGCCGGGCACGGGCTCTCCTCGGGCAAAAGTCAGTTCTGCGGAATTAGCTTCCATGGAATGCGTATGGTTCGCAGCGTAACACAGCCGCGCGTCCCCGGACCTTCGCCGAAGACGCGGGGGCCGAGTTCAGGAGCGCCCGGCGCGGCGCAGTGTGGTGAGGGTCTGGCGGAGCTGCTCGAGGGATCGTTCGGGGAGCACGTCGCCCAGCCGGACCTGCAGTTCGTCTTCGAAGATCACGGTGGCTTTGCCCAGCAGGCGCCGCCCTTTCGCGGTCAGCTCGATGACCGAGGATCGCCGGTCGGTGGGGTTCGGGCGCCGCCGGCACAGGCCGGCCGCCTCGAGCCGGTCGACGACCTTGCTGGTGCCGCCGACCGTGATGGAGAACTCCGCCGCGATGTCCTGCACGCGCGCCTCCGGAAGCCGGGCGAGCAGCCGCATGACTTCGAACCAGGTGAGCTGGAGGTCGCATTCGGACCGCAGCCGCGCGTCGATCGCGTCCCACAGCTCGATCTGGAACTTGACCAGCTCGTGGAACACCAGCTTCAAGTCGACCATGCTTCGCTTCCGCCGAAGTATCTTCCGTGGAGTCGTGATGGTAGTTCGGCCGGGCGCCGGCGTCAGCCGCGGGCGTCGTGGCTCTCGCGGGCCGCGAGCACGTTCCCCACGTGCCGGCCGGCCGCCCGGCCGTGCCGTTGCTCCGAGCCCGGGTTGCCGTCGGGGTGCTGGTTGATCCAGGCCAGGCCGCCGAGGTCGAGGCGGTGCCGGGCCCGCGTGACAGCCACGTAGGCGAGCCGGGCTTCGCCGGGCTCGATCTTGCCCGGGATCGGCTCGCCGTTGAGGTCGGTGTTCTCCGGGTCGACGGGCTCCGGGAAGTCGTCGGCGATGCGGACGCTCGACCATTCACGGCCTTTCGCGGCGTGGGCGGTCGAGACCACGACGTCGGCGTGGGTTTCGGCGGCCAGCCGGGAGAGGGTGTGCAGCACGACGTCCGCGCCGTGTTCGTCGATGACCTCCACGAACGACAGCAGGTCGCGACCGTCCGGGTCCCATTCCGCGTAGTCCTGGACTTCGCCCCAGGTGGCGAACAGCAGCAGCTCGGGGTGGACGGTCCGGCGGCCGGCCTGCAGGTCGCGCGCGGCCTCGGCCAGACCCTGGAGAACGGCGGCGCGGCCGGCGAGCGCGACCCGGCGGCCCTTGCCGAGCAGGGTGAGGATCTCGGCCATCGCGCCGCCGTTGGTGCGGCACAGGATGGCGTCCGGCTGCTCGACGGTGCCCACCCTGCTGGCCACCACGGGAGAGCAGGTGAGGCGGATCGGCGCACCGGCGATGGCCAGCCACCGGTTCGCCTCGGCGGCCACGCCCTCCCCGAACCGGAACGAGTGGGACAACGCCAGCCGGCGACCCGTGAAGCCGGTCATGACGTCGCGCGCGCCACGCCAGCCGTAGATGGCCTGCGCGGAGTCGCCGACCATGACCAGCTGGGCGTGCTCGCCCTGGGCGAGGAACACCTGCTCGACGACCGGGTTGGTGTCCTGGGCCTCGTCGAGCAGGAAGAAGTCGCCGTGGAGTCGCGGCCGGGTCAGGGCCCACATCTTCAGGTAGTGGTCGTGCTTGAACGGCACCCGCCCGCGCTCGGGGTTCTGCAGGTCCGCCCACATCCGCTGGGCGTAGGGCAGCACGAGCTCCGTGAGCTGGTCGTGCAGGTGCTCCTCGCCGATGCCCTTCAGCCAGGGCACGTGCTGCCGGGCGAGGGTCTCGTCAGCGGAGTAGCAGTAGAGGATCACCGTGCGCTGGGCGGCGTAGCACAGCGCGGCGCGGGTCAGCTTCCGCTCGCCGATCGTCGCTTCCATGGTGATACCCAGCGACTGCGCCAGTTTCGCGGTGGCCATCCGCGGGTGGTTGAGCCGCTCGTGGTAGCGGTGCCCGATCGCTTTGAACGCGAGGCTGTGCGCGGTCGAGCACGCCACGTTGGGGCCGAACAGGCGGCGGGCCTCGGTCGCGATGGCCTTGTTGAACGCCAGGTACCGGCCGCGGCGGCGGGTGCTCGCGCCCAGCATCGTCAGGGTGCTCGTCTTCCCGGTGCCCGCGCCGGCCTGCAGCACCAGGTGCCAGCCGGCGCGGAAGGCGTCGACCGCGGCCCGTTGTTCGGACGTCGGCGGGCGCGCGGGCATCGGGTCTCCTCCCGGGGGAAGCGGCAGGCGGCTGATCGAACGATTACACGCCGATCCAGCGGGTTCGTACCGCCATTCCGGCCGTACGTGTGTTCGCGCTGCTTCCCACGGTGGATACCCGGCCCCGGTCGCCCAGTTGCGCCGGGACGAAAAAACCGCCCTGCCCGGACCCCGAGGATCCCGGTGGGCGGTGGTCGTTCACCGCACTTGTTCGGGAATCGTGTCCATGGTGTTCAGTAGCTGCACGGCGAGGGTCCGGCAGGCGGTGTCCGACAATTTCGTGTTCTCTTTCAGGACGTCTCGCACCAGTTTGACACGCAGGTCGTACCGGGAGGCAAAGGCGGTTTCCGTGGTCATGCTGTTTCCTTCTCAGATTGGTCATTCCCGCCGACGCAAACGCATCCGCGGTTGAACCCACCCGCCACGGTCGCCGTGCAGAAACGGCGTGCGATCGGATCATGGGTGTGCTGCGCGTGCCGGCAGGCCGCGCACGCCGCCGCGGCCGTGCCGCCGGTCTCGGTGGCGCCGCTCGGTGTCAGGACGGCGGAAGCCGACGCCCGCTCCGGTGTCATCGGCGGGTGCGGCGTCCGGACGGGTCGTGTGCCCAGGTGCCCGCCGCACCGGGGCCCTGGCGCCGGCCGGGTGCTGTCCCGCCGTCGGCCGGCGGTTCCGGGGTGTACACCGGCTGGCGGAACAGGCTCCCGTACCGGTCGTCCTGGACGGCGGTGAGCGCGCCGGGCCGGGGTTGCTCGGCGACGGGGTGGCTGAACAGCGATGTGTCGAGGGTGGGAGTACTGATCGGGAGTCCTTTCGTGGGTGCCGCCGGTGGGCGGCGCGGTTCAGGAGGTCAGTGGTGCGCCGCTGGTGGCCTTCACGTGCTCGGCGGCGGTCAGCAGGTGCGCGCTGTCGTGGGTGTCGTCCGGGTCCGCGGCGGTCGTGAGGGCCCGCTGGGCGGCGTCGGGGCCGGTTTCCGGGGGAACGACCAGCAGGGTCGTCCGGTGCCGGTTCCAGCCGATCACCGTCAAGCTGCCGGCGGCCTGCGACCGGAAACCCTCGAGCCGGACGCCGCTGCCGTCGAAGGTGACGCGGCGGGGCGGGTCCGGCCAGTCGCCGAGGTGGTAGGTGACCCGGTCGATGCGGCCCAGCCGGGCGGCCACCGCTGCGAGCAGCGCGGGCAGTTCGGCGGCCAGCCCGCGGGACCGGGGCCACCACCCGCCGTCGACGTGTCCGGTGGCGGGGGCCGCCGGTTTCAGCCGTAGCCGGGGCTCGGTGACCGATTGAGTGGCAAGGGTGGTGCTCGGGCCCGACGGCATGTCGGTGCTCCCGTCTCCGGCTGTGGACGATCGGCCGGACTTGGGGCCGAGGACGGCGCAGGTTCGATCACTCGCACACGAAATGCTCTCGGTCAACACCCAGCGTACACGGCCGGTGTTCACCTCCCGCGCCACGTCCGGCCGCGGTCGCCTACTCCACGAGGTGCGGGTATTCCGCCACGCGGTGCTGGAAGGCCAGGACGGCGGGGTTCCGGACGACGCCGTCGCGGATCTCGATGGCCCGGCGGACGGTTTCGTCACCGTCCCACGCGGACGGTCCGCCGAGTACCGTCTCCAGGAACGGGAGCAGGGCCTCGCTGATCTCCCACGTGGCCGAGTTCCACAGGTAGGAGGGGCTGTGGTCGACGGCGTAGTACGTGATGCCGTCACCGACCACGAACGCCGGGTCGGCGAACGTGGTCGGGCGAGCCCAGCTGAAGCCCATGCCTTCGTCGCAGGAGACGTCGACGATGAGGCTGCCGGGCGCGAACGCGGCGAGGTCCTCCTCCAGCAGGAACGTCAACGGCGCGGCGGTGTCCTGCAGGACGCAGTTGACGACGACGTCGTGCTCGGCGAGAAATCCCGCCAGGGGCACCCGGCCGCGGTCGGTCAGTGCGTGGCTGCGGCGGGGGTCGCCGGGGTTGTTCACGTCGTGCTCGAACTGCACCATCGTCGCGGAGTGGATCGGCGAGCCGACCGCCGGGACGTCGCGGCCGGTGAGCACGTCCACGTCGTGCACGCCGTGCGCGTTGAGCGCGGTCACCGCGCCCCGGGCCGTCGCCCCGAAGCCGATCACCGCCGCCCGCAGCCGCCGGCCGTAGTCGCCGGTCGAGCCGATCACCTGCAGGGCGTGCAGCACCGAGGAGTAGCCGGCCAGTTCGTTGTTCTTGTGGAAGACGTGCAGGCCGAACGAGCCGTCGCGGTGCCAGTGGTTCATCGCTTCGAAGGCGATCAGGGTCAACCGGCTGTCGATGGCCGTCTGCGTGAGCTCGCGGTCCTGGACGCAGTGCGGCCAGCCCCACAGCACCTGACCCGGCCGCAGGTCCGCGACGTCCCTCGGAAGCGGCTTGGCCAGCAGGATGATGTCGCACTCGGCGATGAGCTGTTCCCGCGTGCGCAGCCCGGCGACGAGGCCGGCCAGCTGTGCGTCGGGGACGCCGAAGTCTTCGCCGTAGCCGTGTTCGAGGTGGATGCGGGCACGCAGGCCGGCGTCGATTCGTTCGACGTGGCGTGGGTGGATCGGCAGCCGGCGTTCGCCCGCTTTTCGCGGATGCGCGATGACGCCGAGGGTGAGCTGGTGCACGGGGGCCCCTTTGCTAGACCCCAGTCTAAACACACGGTGAACACGCGGCTCCGCCCACGGGGGTCGGCCGTCCGCCGCTCGGCGGCGTGCAGACTTCCGGGGCACGCTGGAGCCGGTCACGTCCTGGCCGGGACGGGCACCGGGCGACGGAAAGGCGGACGCTCATGACAGCCGATCGGCCGGTGGGCCGCGAATCCCCCGACGAGGTGCTGTCCGCGGTGCCCTACGGGCTCCGGCTCGCGGCCGCCGTCGGCTGGCGCGCGCTGATCGTCGCGGGCGCCCTGACGGTCGCGGGCTTCGTGGCCGTCAAGCTGGCCTCGGTGCTGGTCCCGGTCGCGGTGGCCCTGCTGCTGGCGGGCCTGTTCTCCCCGGCCGTTTCCTGGCTGGCGGCCAGGAAGGTCCCCCGCGGACTGGCGGCCGCGATCGTGCTGGTCGTCGGAATCGCGCTGGCCGGCGGCGTGGTGACGTTCGTGGTCATCAGCGTCACCGTCGGCATGCCCGGGCTGATCGACCAGGTCACCGCGAGCCTGACCGACCTGCACGCCTGGCTGCGCACCGGGCCGCTGCACCTGAGCCAGCGCCAGCTCGACGACATGCTCGGCAACCTGACCGCCATGCTCGGCCGGAACAAGTCCGCGATCGCCTCGGGCGCCCTCACCACGGCGGTGACCGTGGGCGAACTGCTCGCCGAGTCCCTGCTCGTCGTGTTCTGCCTGATCTTCTTCCTCGCCCAGGGCCGCGTGATCTGGGTGTTCGTGCTGCGGGTCGTGCCGGCACCCCTGCGCGACCGCGTCGACGTGGCCGGGCGCAGCGGGTTCACCACCTTGGCGCACTACATCCGGGGCACCGCCGCCGTCGCGTTCGTCGACGCCGCCGGCATCGGCCTCGGGCTGGTGATCGTCGGGGTCCCGCTGGCGGCGCCGCTGAGCGCGCTGGTCTTCCTCGGCGCGTTCGTCCCGGTGATCGGCTCGGTGCTCGCGGGCGCGATCGCCGTCCTCGTGGCCCTGGTGGCCAACGGCGTGTGGGCGGCCGTCATCGTGCTCGCCGTCGTCGTCGGCGTCATGCAGGTCGAAAGCCACGTCCTGCAGCCACTGCTGCTCGGGCGCGCCGTCCGGCTGCACCCTCTGGCCGTGGTCCTCGCCCTCGCGGTCGGGCTGGTCGCGGCCGGCATCGTGGGCGCCCTGCTGGCCGTGCCCCTGCTCGCCGTCTTCAGCTCGGGCGTGCGGAGCCTGACGACCTCGCCGGAGACCGGGGGAAAGGTTCCTTCGGCCCTCGGGCCGGGGACGAGTGACCCTGGGCAGACCGTCACCTGAGCGGACACGATGGCAGGCATGCAGATCCAGATCAGCACGGACCGGACCGTGCCCGGCGGTGAAGAGCTGATCCGGCACTTCGAGGGGGAGCTGGCCGCCAAGTTGGCGCGGTTCAGCGACCACATCACGCGCCTGGAAGTCCACTTCAGCGAAGAGTCCGCCGCCGAGAGCGGATTGGATCGCCGCTGCGTGCTCGAGGCCCGGCCGGCCGGACGGCGGACGGTGGCCGTCAGCCACCACGCGGGTTCGGTCGCCGAGGCGTGCCGGGGTGCCGTGCACAAACTGGAGAACGTGCTCGAAGGCGTGTACGGGCGGATGGACCACCACAAGGGCGGGGACTCCATCCGGCACCAGGCCGGGCGTGCCGGATCATGACCGTCCACCGTGGACGGGGTGCCTCGGGCGAGCCGATCGTGCCGCCCGTCGTCATCGACTTCCCGCGCCCGCGCCCGCGCCGGTTGCCGGTCCACCGGTACCAGGATCTGGCGATCACCGTGGAGGGGTTCGGTGGGACGCTGGTCGTCGCCGTGGACGGTGACGTCGACCTCTGCACGGCGCCGATGCTCCACGACGTCCTGGAAGCGGGCCTGAGCCGGACGCCGCGGCGGATCGTCGTGGACCTGTCCCTCGTCCGGTTCCTGAACGCCGCCGGGCTGGCGGTGCTGCTCGACGCCCACCGCCGGGCCACACCGGGCACCGATGTGCGGCTGGTCGCCACGACGCGCGCGACCTGGCGGCCGCTGCGGCTCACCCGCGTGGACGAACGCCTGGTCGTCCACACCTCGCTGGCGGCGGCCATCGCGGCACCGCGGTGGTCGGCGGCGGACACCGGCTGACCGCCGGGGAGCTTTTCCGGAGTGGACGGTTCCGGGCCGCCCCGCGTGCCACGCGGTCAGCCGCCCGCGGCCGGAGGCGAATCCGGTTCGGAGGCGTCGCGGAGGTAGGGGCTCAGCCGCTCGGCCAGCGATCTGCGGGTCGCGGCGGCCACCGGCCCGGGACGCTCCCGGCCGGGGTGGCGCCCGGCGGCGGTGTCGGCGACGAACCGGGCGACCGCGGCCGGGGCCGGCACGAGGTTGTCCCCGCCTTGGTAGGCGAGGACCACCGGGGCTTCGGCGGGCTCGGTCTCCACCGCGAGCCACCAGCCGCGCCGTTCGCTCCACACCAGCATGACGTCGTGGTCGGGCCGGTCGAGCCACCGCCGGGGCAGCCCGAGGTAGGCCGTGGCCGTGTCGCTGATCTCGACCGTGGTGCTCTCGTCCGGGACGCCGACCGCGGCCGCGACCGCGCGCACGTACTCGCCGAGGCTGCGCTCGAGGTTTCGGGTTTCGGGCTCGCGATGCTCCATACCGGCCACGCTAAAGGGCCGCCGGCCGCCGTGCCGGGCGGGCACGGCACGCCGGCCGATGCACCAAGGGGCCCACCGCCTCCTCCGGGCGTTTAGGCCGCCGCCGGCGGGCTACCCGAAGGTCGATCGCCCCGGACCCTGGCGAACTCCCACGTCACGGAAAGAGCAATCGAATTGACTCACACGCTGGATCGTCCGCCGACCCGGCCACCGAAGGCTGCGGAGCCGATGCTCGCAGGGGAGAAGTCCCGCACCGAAACCTTCCTGGTCAAGCTGTTCGCGGTGGTGCCGTTGCTGGCGCTGGCCGCGGCGGTGCCGTTCGCGTGGGGCTGGGGCCTCGGGTGGGCCGACGTCGCCCTGACCGCCGGGTTCTACCTCCTGACCGGGCTCGGGGTGACGATCGGGTTCCACCGCTACTTCACCCACGGGGCGTTCAAAGCCCATCGCGGCCTGCGGATCGCCCTCGCGGTCGCGGGCAGCATGGCGATGCAGGGCCCGGTGATCGGCTGGGTCGCCGACCACCGGCGTCACCACGCCTACGCCGACCGCGACGGTGACCCGCACTCGCCCTGGCGCTACGGCACCTCCGCCGCCGCGCTCGCCAAGGGCTTCTGGCACGCCCACCTGGGCTGGCTGTTCGACCGGGAGAAGACCAACGCGCGGCGGTTCGCGCCCGACCTGCTCGCCGACCGCGACATCGTCCGGATCGACCGCTGGTTCCCCGCGCTGACCGTGCTCACCCTGCTCGCCCCGGCGCTGATCGGCGGGTTGGTGACGCTGTCCTGGTGGGGTGCGCTGACCGCGTTCTTCTGGGCGAGCCTGGTGCGGGTGGCGGTGCTGCACCACGTCACCTGGTCGGTGAACTCCCTGTGCCACATGATCGGCGAACGGCCCTACGCCGCCCGCGACAAGTCGGCGAACTTCTGGCCGCTGGCCATCGCCTCGATGGGCGAGTCCTGGCACAACTCCCACCACGCCGACCCCACCTGCGCCCGCCACGGCGTCCGCCGCGGCCAGCTCGACATGTCCGCCCGGCTGATCCGGCTGTTCGAGAAGCTCGGCTGGGCCACCGACGTCCGCTGGCCCCGGCCCGAACACCTGGCCCGCAAGCTCAACCCCGGCTACGCCCCCGCGCCCCGCGGGTTCGGCAAGCCGGTGCGCTGATCGCTCACCGACACACCACCGCCCTGCCGGCCGCCGCGGACCCGGGCAGCACGGCAAGACCCGCCGCCACGGCGCCGGCGAGTAGGGTGGGAGCCCGCAGCCGCGACAGCGGAGCTGATCCGGACCTGGTGGTGTCCGAGTTGGTGTGGCGACCACGAACGCCGACTCGGGAGGAAGCCGTTGCCGAAACGCGGTGAGCTTGGCGCAGGCGGAGCTGCAGTTTTCCCTCGGTGAAGGGCCGTGCTTCGAGGCGTACACGCTCGGTGGCCCGGTGCTGGTGCCGGATCTGGCGGCGGAACCGCCCTCGGGGTGGCCGGTGTTCGCGGCCGAGGCCGCGGCGCACCTGAGCCCCGGCGAGCTGTCATGGAAAGCGCGGGGATGCGGTACCGGGAGGTGCACCAGGCCGCCGGGATGCTGATCGCGCACGTGGACCTGCCCGCCTCCGCCGTCCTGGCCGGGCGGTTGTGGTTGGACGAGGCATTCGGTGGGGATTCACCATGAAAGCAGTCGACGAACCAGGAGATGGTGGGCATGGCCGACC